>NZ_AYWU01000004.1:0-278155 GCF_000502375.1 Mesorhizobium sp. L48C026A00
CCCGGCGAAGGAGAAAACTGTCACCCATGCAATCAGTCCATTCTGTTACCTATCTATCCGGTTCGGACACCGGCCCCGTCTCCCCGTCACCATACGGGGAGAAGACGCCGGCAGGCAGATGAGGGGCGGCGCCGACGCCGATTGCCATCCAACAGGCTGTCTTTTCTCTGCTCTCTATCCTGCGCTCGCTTCGGGCCACGGTGATCCGTCCTGCTACGCCTCTGGTCAAATGCCGAACCTATGCTAGCCTGCCCCGGCTGGGCTCTCCCAGGCCGTGTGATCGAGGGGCCAATCATGCTGTACATTCTTGCACTTCTGATCGGCGTCGTTGCCGGTCTTCGCGCCATGACCGCGCCCGCCGCCGTCGCCTGGGGCGCCTGGCTCGGCTGGCTGCCGGTCGCCGGAACCTGGGCCAGCTTCATGGGCCACTGGATCACCGTCGGCATCTTCACCATCCTGGCCATTGCCGAACTGGTCACCGACCAGTTGCCGTCCACGCCGAGCCGCAAGGTGCCGCAGCAGTTTGGCGCGCGCATCGCTGTCGGCGCCTTCACCGGCGCGGTGATCGGCGCGACCGGCGGCGCCACCGTCGGCGGCCTGATCGCCGGCGCCATCGGCGCGGTGATCGGCACTCTGGGCGGCGCCGAGCTGCGCAAACGCCTGGCCCTGGCTTTCGGCAAGGACCAGCCCGCCGCCTTCATCGAGGACGCGGTGGCAATCGTCGGCGGCCTGCTGATCGTGGCGGCGGTGGCATGATGGCAAGGTCATTCGACGCCATCATCATCGGCGCCGGACAGGCCGGCCCGCCGCTCGCCGGCCGGCTGACGGCGGCCGGCATGAGTGTGGCGCTGATCGAGCGAAAGCTGGTCGGCGGCACCTGCGTCAACACCGGCTGCATGCCGACCAAGGCCATGGTGGCCAGCGCCTATGCCGCGCATCTCGCCCGCCGCGCCGCCGACTACGGCGTGACGCTCTCCGGTCCGGTCGGCGTCGACTACACGGCGATCAAGGCCCGCAAGGACAAGGTGTCGGACGACGCCCGCGGCAACCTCGAAAGCTGGATTGCCGGCATGGACAAATGCACGCTTTATCGCGGCCATGCGCGCTTCGAGACCGCCAAAACGGTGCGCGTCGGCGACGAACTGCTGAGCGCCGGCAAAATATTCATCAACACCGGCGGCCGCGCCTCGGTGCCTGATCTGCCAGGCGTCGACGAGATTCCGTTCCTGACCAACTCGTCGATGATGGATCTCGACGTGCTGCCGCGCCGCCTCGTCGTCGTCGGCGGCAGCTACGTCTCGCTCGAATTCGCGCAGATGTTCCGCCGTTTCGGTTCACAGGTCACGGTGATCGAAAAGAGCCCGCGGCTGATCGGCCGCGAGGACGAGGATGTCTCGGCCGCCATCCTGTCCATCCTCGAAAACGAAGGCATCACGGTTCATCTCGGCGCCAGCGACATCAGCTTCGCCAGGCAGGGCAGCGACATTGCCGTGACTTTCACCGCCGGCAAGGCGCCGGCTGTCGGCTCGCATGTGCTGCTGGCAGTGGGCCGGACGCCCAACACCGATGATCTCGGCCTCGACAAGGCCGGCGTCGAGGTCGACAAACGCGGCTTCATTGTCGTCGACGACCAGCTGCGCACCAGCGTGCCCGGCATCTGGGCGATGGGCGACTGCAACGGCAAGGGCGCCTTCACCCACACCTCCTACAATGACTACGAGATCGTCGCCGCCAATCTGCTCGACAACGATCCGCGCAGGGTGAGCGATCGCATCGAGGCCTATGCGCTCTATACCGACCCGCCGCTCGGCCGCTGCGGCATGACCGAGGCAGCGGTTAGAAAGTCCGGCCGCCGCGCGCTGGTCGGCCAGCGGCCGATGACCCGAGTCGGCCGTGCCGTCGAGAAAGGCGAGACGCAAGGTTTCATGAAGATCCTGGCCGATGCCGACACCAACGAAATCCTCGGCTGTTCGGTGCTCGGCCCCGGCGGCGACGAGGCGATACACTGCGTGCTCGAATTGATGTACGCCAAGGCGCCGATCAGCACGCTCGCGCGCGCCATGCACATCCACCCCAACGTCTCGGAACTTCTGCCCACCATCGCCCAGGAATTGAAGCCGCTGGCATAGGCTACGACCGCAAGCGGCAAGCGCACAACGGCGCGGCTTTGGCCCTGCTGGCGGTCGCGGTGGCGGTGATGTCGCAGACACTGGATCGCCAACTGCTGGTGACGCACCCCGCGCAATAGTTGCGCCCATAGCGCAGCAGACTGGACCAATCGACAGCGCATCGACGAAAGGGCATGTGTTTTCCTGGAGGAACATCATGCAGAAATCGATCGAGCGCATTGCCGGCGACAGCGAGGGCGTTTGCTACGAATTCCCGGTCTTCCGCTTCGAGGGAACGGACAAGGCGACATCTTCGGCCTATCTGCAGGCCGCACTGCATGCCGGCGAACTGCCGGGCGTCGTCGCCATCGACGCGCTGATGCCGATGCTTGAAAAGGCCGAAGCCGAAGGCCGCATCAAGGGCGATATCATAATGGTGCCGCAAGCCAATCCGATCGGCCGCGCCCAGTATCATTTCGGCGAGCATCAGGGCCGTTTTCACCTGGGCACGCGCACCAACTTCAACCGCGGCTTTCCGCTGCTGGCCGCGCCTGACGTAAAATTGTTGCCCGACACCACGCTTGGCACAGCCGACCAGCGGCTGAAGACCCGGCTGCTGCAGCTGTCGATCGGCCACGACATCGTCCTCGACCTGCACTGCGACGACGAAGGCCTCGCCTACCTCTATGTCCACACCAGCCTGTGGCCGGCCATGGCGGATTGTGCGGCGGCCATGGGCGTCGGTGCGGTGATCCTGTGGGATGAGGACACCGACGGCACCTTCGAAGGCGCCTCGATCACGCCGTATCTGAACCTCCCTGCCGAAGTGGCGCGGCTCGACCGGCGCGTCGCCACCACGCTCGAGTATCGCGGCATGCTCGATGTCGACGGCGCTCTGGCCGGCGCCGATGCCGAAGGGCTTTATCGGCTGCTGGTGGCGCGCGGCGTGGTCCTGGACCAGGCCTTATCCACGTCCGGCAGCTTCACCGGGCCCAATTCTTTCACCGGTCTCGTCGCGCCGCTCGAAAACATCGACATGATGCCGGCGCCTCGGGCCGGCGCGGTCCTCTATAACGTGAAGCCCGGCGACCGTGTGGCAAAAGGCGCACTGCTCGCCACCATCGTTCATGCGCCGGGTGAAGCCGGCGGCCGCACCCAGGTATTCGCACCGCAGGCGGGCATCATCCTGACACGGCGTTCCCGGCGCATCATCCGCGCCGGCGAAGATCTGCTGAAGCTGGTCGGCGACAGGAAAAGTGCCGATGCACGGTCGGGAACGCTGGAGGATTGAGGGGCTCATATGCCCTCCCCCTTCTCCACCCGTTCATTGAATCCAGTTGCGCGGCCGTTCAATCGCCGCTATTGGAATCGCCATGAACATGCGCTCGATCAAGACCGTTTGGTGGTGGGCTCGCTGACAGCGGCCTGTTCGAACGCGTGCGCGTGAAAAATAGAAGGTGGCCGCAACGGAATGTCCGGGCGGCCATTTGTTTTTCAAAGCCATGCCCCGGGTCCGTTGCCCCCAAGACGCTGAAATATCCAAGATGCTGAAATAGCCAAGACGGTGATGGAGACGGCAATGACGACGAAAATTCTGGAGAACGGGGCGGAGCGCTTCGTCACGGCGGGTGGCGTGACGATTACCCGCGAGCGCCATGACCGGCCTTACCAAGGCGCGATCGACGCCTATGTCGACGGGCTGAACGCGCGCCGTGGCGCCGTGTTTTCCTCGAATTACGAATATCCCGGCCGCTATACGCGTTGGGACACCGCCATCATCGACCCGCCGCTGGTGATCTCGGCGCGCGGCCGCACCATGCGCATCGAGGCGCTGAACAGCCGTGGCGAGATGCTTCTGCCGGTAGTCGGCAAGGCGCTCGGCGACCTTGACGAGGTGACGATCGCCGAGACGTCGAAGCGACTGATCCGCCTCGACGTCGCCAAGCCCGGCCGTGTCTTCACTGAAGAAGAACGCAGCCGCGTTCCCTCCGTCTTCACCGTGCTGCGCGCCATCACCGCTCTGTTCAAGACAGAGGAAGACGCCAATCTTGGCCTCTACGGCGCCTTCGGCTACGATCTCGCCTTCCAGTTCGATCCGGTCGACTACAAGCTCGAGCGCCAGCAAAGCCAGCGCGACCTCGTGCTGTTCCTGCCCGACGAGATTCTGGTCGTCGACCACTATTCGACCAAGGCCTGGACCGACCGCTACGACTATTCCAGCGATGGGTTTTCGACACAGGGATTGCCGCGCGACGAAATCGTCGAGCCGTTCAAGACCGCCGACCGCATCCCGCCGCGCGGCGACCATGAGCCCGGCGAATATGCCAATCTGGTGCGCAAGGCGATGCAATCGTTCAAGCGCGGCGACCTGTTCGAGGTGGTGCCTGGCCAGATGTTCTACGAGCGCTGTGAGACGCCGCCCTCCGACATTTCCCGCAAGCTGAAGGCCATCAACCCCTCGCCCTATTCCTTCTTCATCAATCTCGGCGAAGGCGAATATTTGGTCGGCGCCTCGCCCGAGATGTTCGTGCGCGTCAACGGCCGCCGTGTCGAGACCTGCCCGATCTCCGGCACGATCAAGCGCGGCGGCGACGCCATTTCCGATAGCGAGCAGATCCTGAAGCTGCTCAATTCGAAGAAGGACGAATCCGAGCTGACCATGTGCTCGGACGTCGACCGCAACGACAAGTCGAGGGTCTGCGACCCGGGCTCGGTGCGCGTCATCGGCCGCCGCCAGATCGAGATGTATTCGCGGCTGATCCACACCGTCGACCATATCGAGGGGCGGCTGCGCGAAGGCATGGACGCCTTCGACGCGTTCTTGTCGCATGCCTGGGCGGTCACCGTCACCGGCGCGCCGAAATTATGGGCGATGCGCTTCATCGAGCAGAACGAGAAGAGCCCGCGCGCCTGGTATGGCGGGGCGATCGGCATGGTCAATTTCAACGGTGACATGAACACCGGCATGACGCTTCGCACCATCCGCATCAAGGACGGCATCGCCGAGGTGCGCGCCGGCGCCACGCTGCTCTTCGACAGCATTCCCGAGGAAGAAGAAGCTGAAACCGAACTGAAGGCATCCGCCATGATCTCCGCCATCCGCGACGCCAAGACCGGCAATGCCGCCGACACCGAACGCGCCACCGCGCGCGTCGGCGACGGCGTCAACATCCTGCTGGTCGACCACGAGGACTCCTTCGTCCACACGCTGGCCAATTATTTCCGCCAGACCGGCGCCAATGTCTCGACCGTGCGCACGCCTGTGCCGGACGAGGTCTTCGACCGGCTGAAACCCAACCTGGTCGTGCTGTCGCCCGGTCCCGGCACGCCGAAGGATTTTGACTGCGCCGCCACCATCAAGCGGGCCCGCGCGCGCGACCTGCCGATCTTCGGCGTCTGCCTCGGCTTGCAGGCGCTGGCCGAGGCCTATGGCGGAGAGCTGCGGCAGCTGCACGTGCCGATGCATGGCAAACCGTCGCGTATCCGCGTGTCGAAGCCGGGCATCATCTTTTCCGGCCTGCCCAAGGAGGTGACGGTCGGCCGCTATCACTCGATTTTCGCCGATCCGGTCCGCCTGCCCGACGGCTTCGTCGTCACCGCCGAGACGGAAGAAGGCGTCATCATGGCCTTCGAGCACAGCAAGGAGCCGATCGCCGCGGTGCAGTTCCACCCGGAATCGATCATGACGCTCGGCCACAATGCCGGCATGCGCATCATCGAGAACATCGTTGCGCATCTGCCGCGCAAGGCCAAGGAAAAGGCGGCTTAGCTCCGGTTTCGGCGGCCGGAAGCAATCGATGACCGCTATTGATTCGAAAAACGCCGCCAAGCGCAAGGTCGCCAGCCTCGCGTTCTGGTCGATCATCATCGCCTTCGTCGTGCTCGGCCTGAAGCTGGCAGCCTGGTACGTCACCGGCTCCGTGGCGCTGTATTCGGACGCGCTGGAATCGATCGTCAACGTCATTGCCTCTGCCGCCGCCTATTGGGCGATCCAGGTCAGCCACAAGCCGGCCGACCAGGATCATCCGTTCGGCCACCACAAGGCCGAGTATTTCTCGGCTGTCCTGGAAGGCGTGCTGATCGTGCTGGCAGCCCTTCTGATCCTCAACGAAGTGTGGTGGTCCTTGCGGCATCCCGTCCCGCTCGAACAGCCCTGGACCGGCCTCGCCATCAACGGCCTCGCGACGGTGATCAACGCCTTCTGGGCCATGACGCTGATCCGTGCCGGCCGTGCCGAGAAGTCACCGGCACTGGTCGCCGACGGCAGGCACATCATGACCGACGTGGCGACCTCGGTCGGCGTTTTCATGGGTGTGGTCGGCGCCGTGCTGACCGGCTGGCAAGNCTGGCAAGTCCTCGATCCCGCTCTTGCCGTCATCGTTGCGCTGAACATCCTGTGGCAGGGCTGGCACGTCATCGGCTCGTCGATGAACGGTCTGATGGACCGCGCCGTCGACACGCAGGAGCACATGCGCATCCGCGACATCATCTCGGCCAATTGCAAAGGCGCGCTGGAAGTCCACGATCTGAAGACGCGGATTGCCGGCCGCGCCACCTTCATCGAGTTCCACCTGGTCGTCGACGCCGACATGTCGGTGGGCGCCAGCCACGTCATCTGCGACCGCATCGAGGATGCGCTGAAGGCAGAAATTCCCTCGGTGCGCGTCACCATCCATGTCGAGCCCGACGACGAGGCAAAACTGCCCAAGGGCACGACGGCCGTGCCGTTCGCGTGAGGCCTGAGAGACGCCGGCTTCCCTGCCATGACATCAAAAACGTCGAGCCGGTGCAGAACCTCTATGCCGGCGGGACAGCGCCCCCCTCTGTCCTGCCGGACATCTCCCCCACTTGGGGGGAGATCGGCCGTCTTCCCGGCTTTCGCCAATCTCTGATGGTGCAAGAGTGAGCGGGACGCTGAAGCCGCCGATCTCCCCCCTTGTGGGGGAGATGCCAAGTGGGGGCAAAGAGGGCAGGACAGAGGGGGGCGCGAAGGATCGCTGCCGCCGCCATTCTGATCCGAGGATCCGATCAAGGCGCGCAGGCAGCCTGCGGCATCGGCTCCAGCCGATAGACCTTGTCGTCGGATGCGGTCTCGCCTTCTGCCGCCTTCGAGCAGAGGTCGACGATCGGCAGGCTGCTGTTGGGGTTGGCCAGCATCATCGTGCCGTTGGCGCCGCGGCGCAGAAAAATCTCCCTGGCCGCGATGTCGCAGGAAAAGTCGCTCGTCCTTGCGCTCGCCACACAGCGCCACTGGTCCGCTTCGCCGTCACAACTGTAGCTCTGCGTGACCCTGGCGGCATTGTGGCGCGTGGTAACGGAAACTTCTATGTCGGCGCCATCAGGCCAGTTTTCAGTATCGCCATTCTTGGCGAAGGCGGCCAGTTCGATCGGGCCCCGGAAAACCCGGATGGCGTGGGTAAGCTGATCGGGATGCGAGCCGAGATGCGCGGCATCGTAGTCGCGCCCGTAGCAGAACGGCTGGTCCGGTTTCAGCCGCTCGCGCAGCGGTGCTCCCAGCGCCGGATCGACCGGATCGATGCGCGCGAATTCGG
This sequence comes from Mesorhizobium sp. L48C026A00, assembly GCF_000502375.1. Taxonomy (NCBI): domain Bacteria; kingdom Pseudomonadati; phylum Pseudomonadota; class Alphaproteobacteria; order Hyphomicrobiales; family Phyllobacteriaceae; genus Mesorhizobium; species Mesorhizobium sp. L48C026A00. The sequence continues at coordinate 7,661 of NZ_AYWU01000004.1, forward strand.
CCTTGCAGGTCTGCGCCGGCATGCGGTCGAGCAGGAAGCCGTCGTCTTCCGTGCCGAGTGCCTGCCTGGCGAATTCCTTTTCGCCAAGTTCATCCTCGGCGCCGGCATCGAGATAAAGGCTGCGATGCACGCCGGAGACGATCAGCCGGCCTTTTTCGTCGACGTTCAGCAAGGCCATGGTGCGGTCGCATTCCATGCCGCAATGGATCTCGCCCGATTGCGGATCATCCTTGCCGCACCAGCCGCCGACCCATTCAGGCTTGTTGGCGCCGCGCACCGTCGTCGCCAAAAAACCGTTGTAGCCGGATGGACCACTGCTCGGCTCCTCGTTCGGAGGGCTGACTGGATCCCCGCCAAAATAGAAGAAAATCCGTCCCACCTTCTGGTTCGGGTGCACCTTGAGATGCGCGGCATCGTAGATACGCCCGAAACAGGCATCCTTGCCGTCCGGGCTGAGTTCGGTGAGCTCAGGCGTATCGTCGGCAAGGGCCGTGCCGGCGACAGCGGCCAGCAAGGCGACAGCAAGTCCGGCGCCCACAATGGTCTTCCCCACAATGGTCTTCGATATCATGTGCCCCTCCTCGCCCGACCCCTCTTCGCTCGACCACGACGTAACGTCAATTTATGCTAGGATCGAGGCCGAAGCCACGCAATTTGCGCGGACATGCTGGAGAACGACATGATGCGACGCCGCGATATTTTCCGTGTCGGCCTTGCCGGGGCCGCTGGCCTCTTCGGGCTGCGCCAGGTCAAGGCGGCGGCCGTGGCAGAGGAAAGGCAGAAGGTCGCCTATCACCTCAGCGACCTCGACAAGGTCGGCTTCGTTCTGGGCAATATCAAGAACCATTATGAGGGCACCGGCGGCAACGTCGACATCGTGCTGGTCGTGCACGGACCGGCACTCGCCGCCTTCAAGTCGAAGAGCGCGTCGGCTGCCATTTCCAGCCGTTTTTCCGGTCTGGTTCGCGACGGGCTGGCCCCGCATGCTTGCGCCAACACCATGCAGGGCATGGACGTTGCGCTCACCGATCTGCTCGACGGCTTCCATGCCGCCGAGACCGGCGGCGTCGTCAAGCTCGCCGAATTGCAGCGCCAGGGCTACGCCTATTTGCGGCCCTGAACCTCTACGGACTTGAACATGAGGGCGGCGAGGCCCTACGAAGAACAGGAGAACCCAGAGGAATAGCCGTGCCAGCCACCACAACCACCCCTGTCACTTCCGCCCTTGTCACCCCCACTTTGGTCATCCCCGATCTCGCCGGCAAGGCGGTGCTGGTCACCGGCGCTTCGACCGGCATCGGGGCGGCACTTGCACTGGCCTACGCCGCGCAGAAATGCCGCGTCGCGCTGCATTATAATTCAAGTCGGGCGGCTGCCGAAAACCTGGCCAAAACCATCCGCAACGGCGGTGGCGAGGTATTCCCGGTCCAGGGCGATTTCTCGATCGCTGCCGATGTCGAGCGCGTCGTCGAGGACAGCGCGCAACACTTCGGCCGGCTCGATGGCCTGGTCAACAATGCCGGCGGCATGCTCGGCCGCGTGCCTTATGCCGAACTGACCGAGGCGCATTACGACGCGGTGATGGACCTCAACGCCCGCTCCGTGCTGACCGCATCACGCAAGGCGATGCCATGGCTGAAGCGCCAGGGCGGCTTCATCGTCAACACCTCGTCGATCGCCGCACGCAATGGCGCCGGCGGCGGCGCCGGCCTTTATGGTTCGGCCAAGGCCTTCGTCTCCAATGTGACCCGCGGCATGGCCAAGGAACTGATCGGATTCAACATCCGCGTCAACGCGGTGGCGCCGGGCACCATCGCGACCCCTTTCCATGAGCGCTATTCGACCGAGGAGCATATGCAGGCCATGGTTGCCACCATTCCGCAGGGCCGCGCCGGCACGCCCGAGGATTGCGTCGGCGCCTATCTGTTCCTCTCGTCCGCCCTGTTGAGCGGTTACATCACCGGCCAGATGATCGAGGTGAACGGTGGCCAGTTGATGCCGTGAGCGGCGGCCTGCATACTTGTCGCAGCAAGCAACGGAGAAACCGGCAATGTATGGTCTGATCGGCAAGATGCGGGCGACGCGCGGCCAGCGCGACGCAATGATGGACGTCCTGCTTGCCAGCACCGGCGCCTTGCCTGGCTGCCTGAGCTACATCATCGCCACCGATCCGGCCGATGCCGACGCGATCTGGGTGACCGAGGTATGGACCGACCAGGCCAGCCACAAGGCTTCGCTGCAATTGCCGGAAGTCCAGGCGGCGATTGCCAGGGCGCGGCCGATCATCGCCGGGTTTGAGTTCCAGGTCGAAACGCATCCTGTTGGTGGGTTTGGGTTGGCCAAGGCGGGATAGGCCGGCGTGACAGCGGCCTGGGCGCTGTCCCGCCGGCGTATCAAGTCGTACCGGCGAGCCCTGCCTCGATCACAATATGCTGGCAGACATTGTCGATGTCGCGAATGACGTCGTCATTCAAGAAGCGCAGGAGGGTCCAGCCGTCCTGTTCAAGACGCTTTGTTCTTGCCTCATCGCCTGTATTGGCGTCGGCATGCTGCGAACCATCGACTTCGACGACGAGCTTCTTGTCCGGGCAAGCGAAGTCGACAATGTAACCGGCGATCGGAAATTGTCGGCGGAAGCCAAGCCCCATCAGGCGATGCGCGCGAAGCTCGTTCCAAAGCTCAGTTCGGCGTCGGTCATGGCTTTGCGCATCGACTTGGCATTTGCGCGATTTCGCGGAGGCAATGGCGTGTGAGGCATTGGTCAATGCTCGGTCGCAATTGAGGTTGGCGCTCTACGGCGCCCCCCTCTGTCCTGCCGGACATCTCCCCCACTTGGGCAGGGCTGTCCGGGGAAAGTTATTCATATATGAAGACCATCTGATTGGGAGAGGCTCAGTCTCTCGGTCGGCTTGGATTGACCGGTGGCGGCTTGGTGATGGTGTGCATTTTCCGCCGCCCGAACAAGTACTGAGCGACCAGTTCTGTGAACCTCAAGATAGAAATAGGGACGCGGCGGGTGCGCGCGACAATGCGCAGCAGCGCAAAGGCGATCATTGCGGCAAAGAGTTGCAGGCGGATTGCATGCCGTTGTTGCCGAGGAACTTGCGGATCTTGAGGTGCTGCTTGATCCATCGGAACAGAAGCTCGATTTGCCAGCGGCCTTTGTAGAGCCGTCCAATCTCGACGGCGGAGCGCTCCAGATCGTTGGTCAAAAGCGTGATGGTGTCGCCCGCTTGGCGCTGAACGCGCAGGCGACGCAGGCGCATCGGCAGCTTGCAAGGACCTTTGCTGACCAGGCTTACCTCACTGTCTTCCACAACCAGGAAGCCGTCGCCCTGCGGCTCGGCTATGGGGCGATCGCGCACCAGCGCCAGCCCCATGTTGGATTTGGGCCGCGTCGCGAAGATCGATCCGGCTTCGGCGATCGCTGTCCACCAGCCATAATGGCAGTAGCCCTTGTCGAACACGTAGGTCGCTCCAGCTTCGATCGTGATCTGGCGACCGACTTGAGCGTCGTTGACGTTGGCGTCGGTGATGTCGAGGATGCGCGGACAGTCGGTCTTCGGGTCATAGACGACATGCACCTTCATGCCGCGGATGCGCCCGTTCGACTTGGCCCAATCGCACAGTTTGCCGAGCGGAATGGGGGTCGAGTCGATCAGCCGCAGCATGGCTTCGCCCTCGCGCCGCGTTTGCCTGTCGAGCAGGTTCGCCACCAGACCGAACNCCGGGCGCCGTCTGTTGGCATCCGACAAGGTCGAACGCATCAAGGAACCGCTGCCCAGGTGACAATGATGCTGGCTGTTAGCGTTCCAGCCGGCTTCCAGGCCACGCAAGCCGCTGCTGCCGCAGAACTGGGCATAGATCAGCGCCACCAGATGGTCCCAGCTTCTGAACGATTTGTCGTAAGCATCCCCGTCGTGGCGATCCACAATTGCTTGGAATTGACGCCGATCGATGGGTTCAAGAAGCTGCCCGAAGATGCTAGGTGCAAAGCGCATGCCCCGTTCCTTTTCTGAGTCTCGACAACCAGAGAGAAGACGGACAAACCCCGTTTTACGGGGCATGCACATGTGGCATTTCGATTCACTCAAAACTTTCCCCGGACAGCCCTGCCACTTGGGGGGAGATTGGCCGTCGCCGCTGACTTCGCCAATTGCCAACGCGAGAAAGGGGCAGGCGTTGGTGTTCCCTGGAACACCCCTCATCCGGCCGCGGAGCCTGTCTTCGGGCTTGCCGGAGGCAAGACCCGTGGGCGGCCACCTTCTCCCACAAGGGGAGAAGGGAAGACCAGCGCCGGGGCTACGTCTCAATAATCGCCGCGGTAGTAGCGGTCGTCGCAACGGGCGGTGTAGATGCGGCCGTAGCGGTCCTGATAGCGGCAAAGCTGTTCGCCGCGCCGCTGTGGCGTCCTTGCGCTGCCGACGACCGCCCCCAGCAGGGCGCCGCTGGCTGCGCCGATAACCGTGCTCTTGGTGTCGCGGCCCAGGGCCTGACCGACGAGAGCGCCGCCAGCGCCGCCGACCAGGGCCCCCGTGGTGGCTCTTTGCTGCCCTTCGGTCTGTGCACATCCTGCCAGCGCGGCAGTCACAAGCAGGGCGGCAATGGCTTTGTACATGGTCATCGTCTGATACTCCGTTGAAGCCTATGAACTAATACACTGGCTGGTTTTGCCAAGTGTTCGCCAAGTGCGGTTGCATTGCGGCGGAACCGCGGCAACCGCTTGTCACGAAATGCGACATGGTTTCTTTCGTCTTGACGGTGCGTGCCTCCGACTCTGAAAGATCGTACTCGAACAAGACGATAGGGCCAGGTCCTGTCGAAAAGAATCAGGCTGCGGCCGCAACGATTCCGCCGGGTCCAGCCGATCCCTCAACAATCCAATAACACGCCCGGCTGAACTGGCCAGTGCTCGTTTCCATTTGCAAACAACAAGAAGGAATCTTTCTCATGACAGATCTGGCAGACGCCGGGTCCGTGGTGGCGTCGCCACCGGCGGGCAACCTTGCAGGGCCACCGGCCGCCGGGGACAACGGGTCCGCCCCGCCGGCCGGCAAGAGCTGGTTTGACGGTCTTTCCGAAGGCAACCGCAAGCTCGCTGAAACCAAGGGCTGGACCAAGCCTGAAAGCCTCGACCGGGTTCTCACATCCTATGCCGAGCTGGAACGGCAGCAGGGCGAAAGCCTGCGCATTCCGCCAGCGGACGCAGCTGCGGAAGACTGGGACAGGTTCCATGCCCGGCTGCCTGAGGCGATGCGCCCGCTGACATCACCCGACAAGATCGAGTACAGGCGCCCCGACGGGCTCCCCGAAAACTTCGCCTATTCGGACGAACTCGCCAACGCGTCCAAGGCGTGGGCGGTCGAGGCCGGCGCCACGCCGAAGGTGGCGCAGGCCTATCACGACCGCTTCGTCGGCTACATGGCCGAACAGGCCAAGGCGCAGCAGATCGCCGCTGCCCGTGGGGCGTCAGAGTCCCGCCCTTCTGGACGCCAGGTCGGCCGATGTGGCTAATCCCAATTCACGCGCCGTGCTGCCCCAGAATTGTTGTTGTTGCACATTGATCAATCGCCGCCACCAAACGGTTACACAAGCGGGCGATGCTGCCATGTCTTTGCAAGGGAGGGTAAGCATGAATATGACCTACAAGGCAGTTCAGGATGTGCTTCGAAAAGCCGGCATTGTTATAAGCAAAAAGGGCGAACTTCACCGCATCAACTTCTTCAGCGGCCTGGAAAACACCGCCTACTACACGACGAGCCTCGAGAATGCGCTTGAGCGCGGTTTGGCAATGGCGAGAGCTGCCGAAAGGTTGCCAGCAAGCGCCTTTGCCAAGTCGCGCGGGCGGCCGACGAGCGCACACTTCGGCTGACGCCGCAGGATGTCATCGCCGCGTTGCGCGGCGATGTTGTGCAACTGCATATCATCAGGTGGCGCACGCCACAGGTCCTGGCGCCGCATTCCCTCGCGGTCAGAGGATGCCGGCGCTTCACGCGAGACGACCCCCTCTGTCCTGCCGGACATCTCCCCCTCAAGGGGGGAGATTGGATGTCACCGTCGCTTTCGCCAACCACCAAACGTTGCAGGAATAGCCGCCACGCCTGAACTGCCAATCTCCCCCCTTGAGGGGGAGATGTCCGGCAGGACAGAGGGGGATGGGCCACGGAACGCGACCTTTCCCCACCTGCAATCCCCGCCCGCAAACTGGAACTGGAAAAGGCCAAGGGTCGTGCGATGTTCGGCCGTGGCGACCTGGCGGCGGCGCGCATTGCGCTCTCCGAGGCCAACGCCGTCGTTGCGCTGCTGGAAAAAACCCGTGAGGCGGCGAACGAGCGCCGTGCCGCCGCGCAAAGCGACTGCGTCGACATCGCAGCACTTGCCGACGAGATCAGGGCAAACGCCGCTTCCCTCGACGAGCGCTGGCGTATGGCCCACTGGCTGGTCGAGCAGCTGCGCCAGCAATTGTTCGACGCCGATGCCTTGCGCGGTGCCGTCGCCACCGTCAACAGCCAGCTCGACGCCGCCGGCGTCGCCAACCTGAAAATCAACCCGNCCGGCGCGCCGCCGTGACCGGGCGGCGAGCGACAGCTCCGGCTCGTCTCAGCGCGGCAGCGATCCAGGCCGACAGACTGCTTTTGTCGCTGCTCAGCCCCGGCGGCGCGCTCGACCCGCGACGCCGCTTGGCGCGCCGGTCGGAGGCATCGCGGGTCGATATCCGCTGCGTGGCCGAGGCCGCGGCTGACCATGTGCACACTTGCCCTTATCGGCACGGCTCTCTCGGTCGGCGGCGCGCTGATCGAAGGCCAGCAGTCGCGGCAGATGGCCGACTACCAGGCCAGAGCCTACGAGCAGCAGGCGCGGGCCGACGCGCAAGCCGCGGCCTTCGAGCAGGGCCAGGAACGCCACAAGCAGGATCTGTCGCTGTCGCAGGCGCGCGCCCGGGCCGGCGCCTCGGGCGTCGCCCTGTCAGGCTCACTGAGCGAGGTGCTCGCCGCCAATGCAAGGCAGGGTCAGCTCGACATCAAGGCGATCCAGTACGGCTCGCAGCTGCGCCAGAACAATTTGACCACGCAGGCCGCCATCTCGCGCTTTTCCGGCAGGCAGGCGGCGGCTGCCTCGATCTTCAGGGCCGGCGGCAATCTCGTGTCCGGCCTTTTTCGGGCTGTACGACCCGAGCAGAGCGGTGACGTGCGGCAACCGCGCCTTTCCGCCGGCGCCGGTCGGAGGGCTTTACTGATGGCGACCATCCCCCTCCAGCTCGCCCAGCGCCGGCTCGACAGCGGCAGCGTGGTTTCCTATCCCGACAGCTCGCCGGTCGGCGCCGCGATGCAGGGCTTTGGCGACGAGCTCGCGGCCGTCGCCGAGCGTTTCCGGCAGCAGAAGCAGCAGCAGGACGCGTTCGACGCCGAGGTCATCGGCCGCGAGCTGAACGGACAGATCGCCCAGGCCGAGAAAGAAGCGATCCAGAATGCGCCGGCCGACGGCCGCGGCCTGCACGACGCCATGTATGGCCAGGCACGCAACGGTGTCGTCAAGCCCGGCCTGTTCGACAAGATTTTCGACAGCACCGTGCCAAAAATGCCGGAAAGTGAACGCGCCAGCTTCATCAGGCAAAAAGAGGCGATGAGATTGGCCGGGTCGGCGCGCATGGCCGCACAGCAATATGCGCGCCGCCAGGACTATGAGCAGGCCGAATGGTCCAAGGCGCAGGCTGCGGAGCTCAATGCTATCGCGCAGAGCGACCCGGACGACACCGCGACGTTCGAGGCGATCAGGCAGAGCGGGTTCGACTTCATCGCCAAGATGGGCAACCCGGTGGCCCGGCAGCTGGCCGAAACCGGCTGGCGCAGCAGCACGGCAAAGGCGCTCGCCCAGGCGATGCTCGCCAAGGACCCGAGGCGCGCTGCCGAAATGCTAGGCGCTGCGTCGGCCGCGCAGGCCGGTGACAGTGAAACCACAGGCGCCGAAGGCCCTGATCTGTCGGCGAAAAACCCGAATTGGCTGGCTTCGGGCGACGACCGCCTTGCTGATCTGACGCCCGACGACAGGGTTGCGCTCGCCCGGCTGGCCGGCGTTTCGGTGACGCAAAACTGATGTCCGCACCGGCGACCTGGCCAGGTTCTTCTCGTTACCTGGCCTGTTGCGTTGCCGTCAGCCCACCGGCATCTTTAATGGCTTCTTCATGTTAGTGGGCCTTTTTATGGGAAAACCCAAAGCCCCTCGCAGGCATGGGGTCGTTTTCAGCGATAAGAGCGACGGCGGCCTTTCTTACAACACAGACTTGTGGTTCTGGATTTGAAATTCCCATGCCCTGATGCGATCATTGGCAAATCCACCTCGCCCATGCAGGCTTCTCAGATGAAGGACTGACCCTACCTTGTTGCGCCTAGATTCTTTTCCGATGCTGGCAAGGATCGTTTTTCCGATCACGTTGGCCGGCGTTCTCCTGCTCACGCTTCTGCCGGCGCGGTTCTTGCCGGAACTCGGCACGGCCGTCACGCTTTACGACGACAAGCTGCAGCACGCCATCGCCTTCGCGGTGCTGGCGGCCCTGGGAAGCCTCGGCTGGCCGGAACACAGGACAAGGCTGATTGTCCTCCTCGCCTTTACCGGCGCGGCGATCGAGGTGCTTCAGGGCGCGCAACTCATCGGGCGCGACCTGGATGGGTTCGACTGGGTTGCCGACTGCGCCGGCATGGCGTTGGGGCTGACAATCGCCGGGACAAGCAGGCGCGTTGGCAAGCGCGTCGGCGGATTGCCGTAGGTCGTCATCCCAAGGCGAAGCAAGGAGCGAAGCGAAGCGGCGCAGACCTTGGGATAATGTCCGGCAGGACAGAGGGGGGCGCGAAGGATCGCTGGCGACGCGTGCGCTGCCGCAGATCGTCGGCTCGATCATCATCCTCATCGCCTTCTGCGGCGGCCTCGGCATCACGATCAGCCATGTGCTCGATCCGCTGACCGCCTATCTGGCGACCAGCCCCGGCGGCATGGACTCGCCATCGTCGCCGCCGCCGCACAGCATGTCGCCTTCGTTATGGTGCTGCAATCGGCCCGCTTCCTCGTCGTGCTGCTGGTCGGACCGCGCGTGGCGCGGCTGGTGGCGCGGAGTCCGAGGGAATAGAGCTGCGGCTGCAGAAAGACCTGCGGCGCTGTCACATAAATGGGCCGCAACGCGGCCGCTGGAGGTCCAGCCCGGTCGCTCAGGAATGCGTCGGGTAGCATAGGAAACGCCCCCGGCCCACGTGCAGGGCTTCGAATCGAGGTTCACGGCGTAGGTCGCCGCGACGGTATCGGGCTGGGTCGGCGGGCAGGACGCGACGGTTACCGGCAAGCTCACGCCGGTCGACATGAACGGCAATGTCACGTTGACGCATTCGGCGGCACCGGCTGCAGGTGCCGGGTTTTTCAATCTCAGGGCGGGGGCGAACCTCGCGATGACCGCAATGATTCCTGTGACGTTCACCATGATCGACGGCAATTATTATCAGGACGCGGTAACGTAAGCCATGCGCGTCTTGCTGCCGTAAGCGATCAGCCTCGACGCTCTCTGCGCTGGCTTCTCGGCCAGATGCCATAGTGCATATGCTGCAGCGAAAGACGCCACCAGGCCAACGATGATCGCCAGCAACGGTGTGCCGGGGAGCAATCGATCGGACAGCTTCACGAATCTGACCCCGACCGGGATGTGGATCAGGTAGAGCGAATACGGCCGGGATCTTCGAAACGGCGATAACCGTTGCGCCAAGCAAGCAGGTGACAGCAACCGGCGCGCCCAAGGTCCACCAGATCACCGCGCATAGGCTGACAGTCCCGATGCAAAACTCATTAAGGTCCACCCGTTTCGTCACGAACATGAAAGTCAGGATGCCGGCTCCGAACACACTGAGATGCGCCGGCAGGAATTGGGTGTAGCCGGAGCCGATAATCGAGATCACAGCTATTTTCATTTTCTATCAAAATGGTGATCGACAGTTTCGTAGAGAACTCCAACCCTGTTTTTCACAGCAAAAACATTTCCCACCGTCGATTGGCCGACCAAAAAAAGAGCAATGCGACGATTTCTCGCCAGGTGCCATTCGCACTTGGGCTAATGCAGCCTCCCCGGCTCTCTGCGCACAGTTCATAACTGCGACGGCCGGTTTCTTAAGCGTTCTCGTTCTTCCAGAGCCTCCAGGCGCTTGACCTTGACGATTGCTCCCGCTTTCACCGCTCTTATGAATCCGCCGACGGGGATTGCCTTCAGTCCAGTGGAATCATCTTCAAATCGGAAGTGCGCGCGTTGCCGAAGCTATTAGACGCCAGTCTTCTTATGCTGCCAAGGTCCGGGCATTCTTAAGCTCATGTGTACCACCTCTGTGCACCAGACAGGGCGGCAAAAAGACCGAGAAAACCAGATATTGTTCCCAATCAACGGGATAGTCTGGTGCTGCGAGAGAGGTTTGAAACTCTCGTTTTCCGATAGAATTTCGGTTTTGCGGGAAACCCGGCGGGTTTCGCCGAATTAATTGCTTGTTGCAATTCCCTGCTATGAAAAACCGGCATCGGAAACTCTAACTAACTGAATTTTATAATCAAACTGACCTTTTTCGCCCCTTCGTCGTACTCAAAAACACGTAGTTTCGCTGTAAATTCCCTGTAAACGGCGGAGACTCGTTCGCTTAGCCCTTCGACGGCGACCCGGCGATCGACGGCATTTTCAGCCTGCCTGGCTAAGATCCCGCCGGAACCCGCACTCCGCTCCTGAAAGCTCAGAACCGGCTGGAACGCTCTTCAGGTTGAGGCGACTTCAGACCCTGGCAAGAGCATTGCGGATTGGCCGGAAGTCGCGCGGCGGTCTCCAGCGCGACAAGCGAGGCTGTCATGGAGAGATTGGGCAGCACGTCCTCCTGCAGCAATTTCTGGCGGTTGCGGTCCATATAGTCGTTAAAGCCCGCCGTGACGAACGCACAGGGCACGAAGCAGGCGCCGATCTCGCGCGCCAAGGTCGCCTCAGGGGCGATGGAATGGTTGAGCACATCCGCCCCCATGCCGCGATAGGCCAAGGCTTCGGCCGGGGTTGTCAGCCGCGGCCCATAGCAGTGGGCAGCGACCAGCTGCTGTTCGATGCCATGGACGCGGCATTCGGCCGGCCAATGGCGGCGGGCCGTTTCGACCAGAACCGCCGCACATCTTGGACATACGATCTGCTTGCCCGAACAGTCGAAGCTCTGGCGGTCCGGAAGCAGTGAAAACGGGGTCTGCGTCAGTTCGATGATATCGGCGGGCACCACCATGTCGCCGGGCTGGATCGCCTTGTTGACGGCGCCAACGGTCGAGCAGGCGAGGACTTGCCGCACCCCCGCTTGCATCAACACCCAGAACGCGCGGCGATGGCAGGAATGGTCGATATGGTCGCGGGGATTGCCGTGCGAATACATGCACAACGCCCGCTTTGCTCTGCCTTCGGCTGAAATCGAGGCATCGAACTCGAGCAGCTTCCAGTTGTCGGTACGACCGAAAGGCGTTTCAAAACTCATGTCGCGCCGCAGCGTGCGCACGCCCTCGAAGCCGATATCTTCCGGGAAGGCAAGCCCCCAGTTTGCCGACCCGGTGATGATCGCCAAGCCTACCTGAGGTATGTCAGTCGATCGGTCCGCCGGAGCACCGGCCGCGTGATGATTTTGGGGCATGCTTCCAGTCTCGGTGAGGATTTTTGGCTCGGTCAGGATTTTTGGCGAAGGGCGACGATCACGACGATGACCACAACAATGGCGGTCCACAATGTCGAGATCGCCGCAATGGTCGGATCGATCTGATCGCGCAGCGACAGGAACATAAGCTTCGGCATCGTGCTGTTGCGACCACTTGCGACGAAGATCGATATCACCGACTCGTCGAGCGACGTCAGGAACGCCATCAGTGTCGCCGACAACAGGCTGAGCCGAAGTTGCGGAACGATTATTCCGCCAATTGCCCTGGCCCAGTCCGCGCCGAGGCTGCGCGCCGCCTGAACCTGGTTCCAGTCGAAGCGAGCCAGCGCGGGCAGCAACACGATGCACGCCACCGGTACGGCCAGCACCACATGTCCGACCAGCACACCGAACAGCGTTCCGACCAGGCGTTGCGCCGCCAGCACAAAGAAGAGGCCGATCGCCAGCAGGATTCCCGGGGTGATCGAAGGGGTGAGCAGGATGCTCTGGATGGAAGCTGCGGTCTTGCCGCCCAGCCGATTCATCGAGATGCAGGCGAGCAGCGCAAAAGGCACCGCGATCAGCGCCGTCAATGTCCCGAGGATCAGGCTCGTCCTGAGTGCTGCCATCCACGTCGCCGAGCCGAAAAAATTCTCGTACCAGCGCAACGAGTAGGCGTGCGGCGGAAACTCGAGGAGGTTAGACGCCGAAAACGAAAGCGGCACCACGACCAGCGTCGGCAACATCAGAAATGCCATGACCAGAGCAGCAAAGCTCCACAGGACGATGCGGGCGAGCCGGTTGTGCGGATAGGCTTCAAGCATGGGAGGCTGCCGCTGCGTTCTGGGCCAGCAGGCGGCGTGCCGCCAGCAGCATCACACCGATCAGCGCCATGAGAACGAGGAGCAGAATGCCCAGGACGCTCGCCGACCCCCAATCCTGAAAGGTCGATAGCGCACGCTCGATCCGGGTGGAGAGAGGATTTACCTTGCCGCCGCCAAGCACCGCCGGCGTGATGAAAAAACCGATGGAATAGATGAGGACGATGACCGAACCCGAGAAGATGCCGCCGGCCGAAAGCGGCATTATGACGGTGCGGATGACCTGCCCGAGCGTGGCTCCCATGCTCGCTGCCGCGCGAACGAGGTTTGGGTCGATATCGCGCATCGCGGCATAAACCGGCAGCAGAAAGATCGGCAGCATGTAGTGAACCATGCCGATCATCGTCCCGGTGAAGTTGTAGACCAGCGGCAAAGGCTCCGCCGTCAGGCCCGAACCAGTCAAGGCCGCGTTGATCAGGCCATCACGCCGCAACAGCACGAGCCAGCCATAGGTGCGCACCAGGATAGCGGTCCACAGCGGCAGCATGACGAAGGCCATCAGCACGTTGGCCACCCTTGGCCTGGCGCTGGCCAAGGCGAGTGCCAGCGGGGTGCCCAGAAGAATGCAGATCGCCAGCGTGCCGAGCGACAGTTCGAGGGTGGTGACGAGCGCCGACCATGTCAGTCCGCTCGACAGCACTTTGGCGTAGTTGCCGACAGTGTACTCACCGCCTGTGGTCAAAAAGGATTGCCGGATGATCCAAAGGATGGGCAGTATCGCCGCCAGTCCAACGATGAACAGCGCCGGCAGCGAAAGCGAAAGAAAAAACCGCCGCTCGCGGCGCGCATCCGCCAGGAGCACTGGATCCGCGGTGGCGATCACGCCAGCGCTCCCGGTATGGCGTGAACCTTCGCTGCTGGTGCATAGGCGATCATCCGCTGACCGGCGGCAAGCTCGGCGCAGCCGCCGGCCAGCGCTGCCGGAATGCAGACAAGGACCTCCTGGCCAGCGTCAAGCGCCAGCGTCAAAAGCCAGTTCTCGCCGCGGAACGCCTTGGCGCGCAGTATGCCTTCGAGAGCCACTGCGTCTGCCCCGGCGAGCTTCGCGTCAAGATGGAAGCTTTCGGCGCGAATCATCAGGGTCTCGCGTGACGCTTCGGCGCCGTCGATCCTGCGCACCGAGTCCGGCGGCACGATGTTGGCCTCGCCCATGAACTCGGCGACGAAGCGGGTCGACGGACGATCATAGATCCGCTGCGGCGTATCGATCTGCTGGATGCGGCCAGAATTCATCACCGCAATCCGGTCGGACATGATCAGCGCTTCGCGCTGGTCGTGGGTCACATAGATTGTGGTGATCCCCAGGTCATCGTGCAGACGCCGGATCTCGTACTGCATGGCTTCGCGCAGATTCTTGTCGAGCGCCGACAGCGGCTCGTCCATCAGCATCACGCGCGGTTCGAAGACGATTGCCCGCGCCAACGCCACCCGCTGACGCTGGCCGCCGGACAGCGCGGCAATACTGCGCTCCGCCAAGCCATCCAGCTTGACGCGGGCCAGGGTGGCAAGCGCCCGCTGACGCGCCTCCGCTCTCGGCGTCTTGCGCAGCGCCAGCGGATACGCGACGTTCGCCAGGACGTTCATGTGGGGAAACAAGGCGTAATTCTGGAATACGATGCCGATGTCGCGTTTGTTGGGCGCCAGGCGGGTGATGTCGCGATCGCCCAGCAACAGCTTGCCGGAATCCGGCCGGACAAAACCGGCCAGAGCCATGAGCAGCGTGGTCTTGCCCGATCCCGAGGGCCCCAGCAGCGTGAGGAACTCGCCAGCTCGAATGTCGAGCGAAACATCATCCAGCGCGACGTAGGACCCGTAAGCCTTGCTGACGCTGTCGATGGTGATCGGGAGCGACTTCATCATCTGCTCCAGCCTTGTCAGCCGAGACTCAGCGGGCCATCATCTCATCGAAGGCCTGTTGGGCAGCCTCGCCGTTCTTGACCCACCATTCTGAATTGGAAAACACCGAAGTGCCGGCATTTTCAGGCGCGGTCGCAAGCGTCTTCAGACGGTCCTCGGGAATGAGGCCACCCTCATAGGCCGCAGGATTGACCGGGCCATAGGCGATGAAATCGGTCAGCTTCGCAACACGCGCGGGCTGCGTCATCGCTGCGATGAGCTTCATCGCGGCTTCCTTGTTCGGCGCGCCCTTCGGCACCCCGAGGCAGTCCGTGCCGATGACCGAACCCTTGAACGTGTAGTCGGCCGCGCCGCCATCTTTTTTCACAGTCTCTGCCCGTCCGTTCCAGGTAACGACCAGATCCGCCTCACCATCCTTCAGCAGCTGCGCGGACTGGGCTCCCGAGGTCCACCACACGGCGACATCTGGTTTGATCGCTTCAAGCCGCTTGATGGCGCGCTCCAGCCCTTCCGGCGTGCTGAGCACGGCATAGACGTCCGCCGGCGCCACGCCCTCGGAGAGAAGCGCGATCTCGATCGAGTCCTGCGCATTGGCGCGCAACGCGCGGCGGCCGGGGAATTTGGCTACGTCCCAGAACTCGGCCCAGGTCTTCGGCGGGTTCTCGCCATAGGTCTTGGTGTTCCACGACAGGACGGTGCCATAGGAATCGAAGGGATAGCAGTAGTCGGACGCGGCACCCTCCGGCACGGATTTCGGATCGATGATCTTGTAGTCGAGCGGCTCCAGCAACGACTGAGCGGCGGCCTGGGCGCCTTCCGGCGAGCCGAGGTGGATAATGTCGGTCGCAACTGCCCCCGAGGTGACCTGCATCTTCAAGGCGGCCAGGCCGTCGCTCAGCGTCTCCTCGCGAACATCATGGCCTAGCTCTTGTGCAGCAGGGCCCCACATGGCCTCTTTCATGGCGTTGCCATAATCGCCGCCTGCGGTCGTGATGGTGAGTGTTTGCGCATGGGCGGGCACGGCAGCCGAGATGGCGAATGCTGTTAAGGAAATGCGCAGCCAGGACATAGGTTCTCCTCCCCAACTTGATCAAATATTGCCTGAAATGGCTATTTATTTGTAATCGTAACGTTACGATTGCATCTGAATACGCAGGAGTCAAGCTGCTTGCGACGGGCGTTCGGATTGACCGGGATGTCGAATCCGGTAACGTTATGGCGGTCAGCAAGTCAGCCGGCGCTTTCGCAAATGAAGTCGGGCGAACAATGGCCAATCTAAAGCAGATCGCGGCGGAACTTTCCCTCTCGGTGACCACAGTGTCCCGCGCTCTGAAGGATGGGCCGGAAGTGCAGCCCTCGACCATAGCCCGCGTCAAGGAGGCGGCCAAGCGGGTCGGCTATCTGCCAAATCATCATGGTCGTGCGCTCAAGACCGGTCGAACGCTGACGCTGACGGCAGTGCTGCCGATGGAGACCCGAGACCATCTGTCCGATCTGTTGAAGCTGCCTTTGATCGAAGGCATGACGCTGGCGGCGCGAAAAGCTGGTTATAGTCTGTCCATCTATTCCACCACGCCCGACGACGATCCCGTCGAGAGTGTGCAGCGGCAGCTTCAGGCGCGCAGCACGGACGGACTGATCATCACGCGCCTGGTGTCGGGTGATCCGCGCGTCAAGCTGCTGCTGGATCAACGCATGCCATTCGTCGCGTTTGGAAGAACCGACCTGGATACCGCGTATCCGTATGTCGATGTCGACAATGAACAGATTGCTTACGAGGCAACCCGACGGCTCATGGACAAGGGCTGCCGACGCATTGCACTGCAACTTCTGGTTCCGGAGGATCAGGCAAGCGCCATGCGTCTTTCCGGCTATGCAAGGGCAATGGCCGAGACCGGCATTGCGATCGACCAAGCGCTGATCGGTCATGGCATGTTCACCATGGAATCGAGCGCAGCCTGGTTCGATCGCTTGCTGGCTTGTTCAGATCCGCCGACAGGCTTGGCATGCGCCAACGAACTCGGCCTTCTGGGGGCGCTGCACGCTCTTGGCAAAAGAGGTCTTGCGCCGGGGAGCGACGTCCACATCGTAACGCGTGACAGCACACGGCTGGCACGCTTCCTGCCGGCAAAGATCGAAGTTCATTCCGTCGATATGGCGGCTGTCGGACGCAAGCTTGTCGAAGTCCTGGAGAGCCGGATCATCAATCCGCTTGGGCCGGTGGAGACAATTTTGCTCAAGGGTGAATTCGAGCCGGCCGAATAGCCTGTTCGCGTACTCAACCACTGATTGTATCAGCCGCATTTCTGTGGCGTCAAAGCGATTCCGCTTTGGCTGTAAAAATGCTCTGGACGTCACTCGGCCGGGGCCGTGCCGACCTGGCCGGCGACTTCCTGATCCAGCTCGGCCAGGAAATCCACGATGCGGGCCGCATTGTCGCCAAGGTCGTAGCGGCCGTAACGCGAGGCCGAACGCATGTCGACGATGACCGCATCGCCATCGTCGGTCACACGGATGGCGACGTCGGCGGGAAGGCTGAGGATGAAGCTCCTGGCCAAGGCGTTGATCGTCACATCGCTTTGCCCGATCGCACGGGGAAACGGCGCCGCAAGCTGCCAGTCCCGACGACCGAGCACGGTTGCGACAGCTTCCAGGACCCGATCGAAAGGCAGATTGTAGCTGCGTCCGGTGACCAGCGGATAGGTCTCGGTCTGCAGGCGCCGCTCGCCCGGGGTCGGCGGCGAAAGCGCGTTCATATCCCCGGTCCGGGTGCTGGTGTCGAGCACCGGCGGATCGTCGAAATCCGTCGAGATGTCCCTGAGCGGCGGAGAAGTCGCTGCCCAATAGGCGGCAATGCCAAAAGGAACAAGCACCAGCAGTGCCAGCACCGTGCCGACGGTGAGATCGCGACCGCCACGGTCGCCGAAATTCCACAGTCTCGAAAACGCAAATCCGGCGAACAACAGCGCAAAGGCGGCAAGCAGCGCGACAATGCCGAGCACCCAAAGGAAAGCCGGCGTTTCAACAAGCTGATAGCGGTGGCCGACGAGAACGGTCAGCAGAAGGACCGCCGAAAAAGCGCCTGTCCGCCGCGACCAGCCGGCCGCCCTCGACGTCTGTCGCTCGGGAGTTTTCATCATTTTCAGCACTGCTTCACCCCGGACCGGCGCTTAAGCCGTTCAGCGGCGGCTTGAAGGCGAAAGACGTCATGTCAGTCAGTCCGTCGGCAGGCGATAGTCCCTGAACTGCCGGCGCAAGGTTGTCTTCTGGATCTTGCCGGTAGCGGTGTGGGGAATTTCGCCGACGAAGGCGACGTCATCCGGCATCCACCACTTCGCCACCTTGCCGTCCATGAAGGCGAGGATATCCGTCTTGGTCGGCTCCCGGCCCGGCTTGCGGACGACGACAAGCAACGGCCGTTCGCCCCATTTCGAATGTTGGATGCCGATGGCGGCCGCCTCCGCCACATCCGGATGACCGATAGCGAGATTCTCAAGCTCGATGGTCGAGATCCATTCACCGCCCGACTTGATGACGTCCTTGGCGCGATCGGTGATCTGCATGTAGCCGCCTGGGTCGATATGGGCGACATCACCGGTATCGAACCAGCCTTCTTCATCGAACTGTTCGGATCCGATGCCGCTATAATAGGCACGCGCGACGGCCGGTCCGCGGACCTTCAGCCGCCCGAATGTCCTGCCGTCCCAAGGCAGTTCCTTGTCGTCGTCGTCGGTGACCTTCATTTCGACCCCGAAAGGTGGAAAACCCTGCTTGCTCTGGACGTCGAGCCGGGCTTCGCCCTCAAGCCCGGCATAGCCCGGCTTCAAGGTACACAGCGTGCCGAGCGGCGACATTTCGGTCATGCCCCATGCATGGATGACCTCAACATCGTAATTGCCCTGGAACTTTGCCGTGATCGCACGCGGGCAGGATGAGCCGCCGATAACGACCTTGTTCAGATAGGGAAGTTTCTTGCCGGTCTCCTCCAGGTACTGGAGCAGCATCAACCACACTGTCGGCACGGCGGCGCTGAACGTCACCTTTTCCGTGTCGAGCAATTCATAGATCGAGGCGCCGTCCATCTTGCAGCCAGGCATGACCAGCTTGGCGCCGATCATCGGGCCGCTCTGGCCGAGGCCCCAGGCGTTGGCGTGGAACATCGGCACAACCGGCAGTATGGTGTCGCGCGAGGAGAGGCCCATCGCATCGGGCATCGCCGCAATCATGGCGTGCAGCACGTTCGAGCGATGGCTATAGAGGACGCCTTTCGGATCGCCTGTCGTGCCCGAGGTGTAGCACATGCCGGCGGCGGTGTTTTCATCGAACGTCTTCCAGGTGAAGGCGCCGTCGGCTTCGTCGAGCCATTCCTCATAGGCGACAGCATTCGGCAGCGCCGTCTGCGGCATTTGCGCCTTATCGGTCAGCACGATCACCTGCTTGAGCGATTTGACCGCGCCGGCGATCTTTTCAAGCAGCGGCATGAATGTCAGATCGACGAAGATCGCCTTGTCCGCGGCATTGTTCATGATCCAGGCGATCTGCTCGGGAAACAGGCGCGGATTAAGCGTGTGATAGATCGCGCCGACACCCATGATGCCGTACCAGGCTTCGATGTGGCGCGCCGTATTCCAGGCCAATGTGGCGATGCGGTCGCCAAGCCCAAAGCCATCACACTCGAGCCGCTCAGCGACCCGCAAGGCACGGCGATGAATTTCGACGTAAGTGGTCCGGACGATCGGGCCCTCGATCGAGCGCGACACAATCTCGCGTTCGCCGTGCTGCCTGGCTGCGTTGTCGATGAGCTTGTGGCAAAGCAGCGGCCATTCCTGCATCAGTCCGAGCATACTTCTCCTCCCATTGGTTTTCGTTCCCCCACTGGTTTTCGCTCCATTGTGGGACGAACAAGCGGATTGTCCAGCCATGACCGGGCAGAAGCAGCGCATTGTTCGAAAAGGCAGAGAAAACCGCCACAATCCGGCCATTGTCGACATTAACTTTGATTAATGGTAGGGGTGTGATTGGCGAATGAAAGAGGTTCGCATGGACGCGCAGCTCGACGACAAAGCTCTCGAAGATTCGCTTGCCGAAAGCCTGGCCGATTTGGTGCCGGACGCCAAAACCGTTTCCGAGGACGAATTCGTCGAAGTCGTCGGCGGAGCCCTTGAGGCGGTCGGCGGCACGCTGCTGTTCAAGATGTGCGTTCAGAACGAAGGCGAAAGCCAGCACGTCGCCGCGGCTTGCGTCGGCGATGGCGGCAACCGCCAGTTCCTGCTTCTTACCCTGCCGACCGGCGGTGGTGCGCTCAAGGTCGAAACCGCGTCGCGAAGCACCAATCCTGTCGCCGGTATCGCCGCCGCCTATGCCGGGCTGATGGACGCGTTTCAGGCTGCCGCCTGATCGGTCATCAGCCCTGATCGGTCATCGGCCCTGATCGGTCATAGCCAAGCTCGATTTGACGAGAGATCCGGCAATGCCAAAAGGCGATGGAGCCCCCGCATTCGACAGCGCCCTTGCGTAGCGCGCACACCCTACACACCTTAGGTCGTGCAAGGAGAACCGTCATGGACCAGACCGCCAATCCGTCACCCGGCTTTCAGCGCAACCCGGATAAAGTGATTACCATCGAGCCCTTCAGCGGAA
This sequence comes from Mesorhizobium sp. L48C026A00, assembly GCF_000502375.1. Classification (NCBI taxonomy): domain Bacteria; kingdom Pseudomonadati; phylum Pseudomonadota; class Alphaproteobacteria; order Hyphomicrobiales; family Phyllobacteriaceae; genus Mesorhizobium; species Mesorhizobium sp. L48C026A00. The sequence continues at coordinate 27,708 of NZ_AYWU01000004.1, forward strand.
CTGTGACCGTACGCGCCGGCGACGCGGTCATTGCCTCGTCCAGGAGGGCCAAGGTGTTGACCGAATCCCCCTACCCCGGGATCCTCTACATTCCATTCGAAGACATCGATTTCGACCAGCTTCGTAAGACGGACTCGTCGACTCATTGCCCGTTCAAGGGCGATGCGAGCTATTGGAGCGTGCTGCCTGCCGCGGAAGCAGGCAAGGATGCGATGTGGGCCTATGAGCAGCCTTTCGACGAGATGATCGAAATCCGCGATCACGGCGCGTTCTATCCCAACAAGGTGACGGTCGAAGCCAAACCAGCCTGAACAGGGCCAGCCTGAGCAGGGCCAGATGAGCAGGGACGGCTCGTGGCCTGTCCCGCCGATCATTCGGTGGCACGGCAATGGCCGACGTCGGCGCCTTACCCGCGACCGTTCTTAGCAGCCTGCACCGCCGCCTGCGCGGCAGCCAGCCTGGCGATCGGCACGCGGTAGGGCGAGCACGACACGTAGTCGAGGCCGATCTCCTCGCAGAAATGGATCGACGCCGGATCGCCGCCATGCTCGCCGCAAATGCCGAGCTTGATATCCGGCCGCGTTGCCCTGCCTTTTTCGGCCGCCATCCGCACCAGTTCGCCGACGCCTTCGATGTCGAGCGACACGAACGGATCCTGCTCGATGATGCCCTTCTGGCGATAGGTCTCCAGGAACGAGGCCGCATCGTCGCGTGAGATGCCAAAAGTGGTCTGGGTCAGATCGTTGGTGCCGAAAGAGAAGAATTCGGCCGCCTCGGCGATGGCTTGGGCGCGGATCGCGGCGCGCGGCAGTTCGATCATCGTTCCGGTCAGATAGGTGATCTTGACGCCGGTTTCCTCCATCACGCTCCTGGCGACGGCATCGATCCGCGCCTTGACGTAGTCGAGCTCCTTCACCAGACCGACCAGCGGCACCATGATTTCCGGGACCACCAGCGCGCCGGCCTTCCTGCCGGCTTCGACGGCGGCCTCGAATATGGCGCGCGCCTGCATCTCGGCGATTTCGGGATAGGAAACCGCAAGCCGGCAGCCGCGATGGCCAAGCATCGGGTTAAATTCGTGCAGGGCCTCGGTGCGCTGCCTGAGCTTGTCGGGCGACAGGTTCATGGCGGCGGCGACTTCGGCCACCTCTTCCTCGGTCTTGGGCAGGAATTCGTGCAGCGGCGGATCGAGCAAGCGGATCGTCACCGGCAGGCCGGCCATGATCTCGAACAATTCGAGGAAATCCGAGCGCTGCATGGGCAAGAGTTTTGCGAGCGCCGTTCGCCTGCCCTTTTCCGTGTCGGCCAGGATCATCTCGCGCATGGCAACGATGCGGTCGCCCTCGAAGAACATGTGCTCGGTGCGGCAAAGCCCGATGCCTTCGGCGCCGAAGGAACGCGCCATGCGCGCGTCGAGCGGCGTTTCGGCGTTGGTGCGCACCTTCATGCGGCGCACGGCATCGGCCCATTCCATGATGGCGGCGAAATCGCCCGAGAGCTCCGGCTGCAGCATCGGTACGGCGCCCTTCAGCACCTGGCCGTTGCCGCCGTCGATGGTGATGATATCGCCCTTGCGGAACGTCGATCCCATCGCCATCAGGGTGCCGGCCCTGTAGTCGACGCGCAGCGAGCCGGCGCCCGACACACAAGGCTTGCCCATGCCGCGCGCCACCACTGCAGCGTGGCTGGTCATGCCGCCACGCGTGGTCAGGATGCCTTCCGCCGCATGCATGCCGTGGATGTCCTCGGGACTGGTCTCGATGCGCACGAGGATCGCCTTGCGGCCTTGCGTCTTGAGCTCCTCGGCATCGTTGGAGGAAAACACGATCTCGCCGGTGGCTGCACCCGGAGATGCGGGCAGACCGATGCCGATGACATCGCGTGCTGCCTTCGGATCGATGGTCGGATGCAGCAACTGGTCGAGCGAGGCCGGATCGATGCGGGCCACCGCCTCCTCCTTTGAAATGAGCTTGTCGCGCGCCATTTCGACGGCGATTTTGAGCGCCGCCTTGGCGGTGCGCTTGCCGGACCTCGTCTGCAGCATCCACAATTTGCCGCGCTCGATGGTGAATTCGAGATCCTGCATGTCGCGGTAGTGCTTTTCCAGACGGTCGGAGATGGTGACGAAAGACTGAAACGCTTCCGGCATCAGCTTCTGCAGCGACGGCTTGTCGGAGCCGGCGGCAATGCGCGCCGCCTCGGTGATGTTTTGCGGCGTGCGGATGCCGGCGACGACATCCTCGCCCTGCGCATTCACCAGGAACTCGCCATAGAGCATCTTTTCGCCGGTCGACGGATTGCGGGTGAAGGCGACGCCGGTGGCCGAGGTCTCGCCCATATTGCCGAAGACCATGGCCTGGACGTTGACCGCGGTGCCCCAGCTTTCGGGAATGTCGTGCAGGCGCCGGTAGGTGATGGCGCGGTTGTTCATCCAGCTCGAAAACACGGCGCCGATCGCACCCCAGAGCTGCTCGTTCGGATCTTGCGGAAACGGTTTGCCGAGTTCCTCCTCGACCTTGGCCTTATAGAGCGCGATCACGCCCTGCCATTCGATGGCGCTCAGTTCGGTATCGAGTTCATGGCCGAGGCCGCCCTTCTGGTCTTCGAGGATTTCCTCGAACACCTCATGGTCGAGGCCCATGACGACATCGGAATACATCTGGATGAAACGCCGGTAGCTGTCATAGGCAAAGCGGGCGTCGCCTGAATCGGCGGCCAGCGCCTCGACCGTCTCGTCGTTCAGGCCGAGATTGAGCACGGTGTCCATCATGCCGGGCATCGAAGCGCGGGCACCGGAACGCACCGACACCAAAAGCAGTTTTGAGGGATCGCCGAAGCGGCGCCCGGTCAGCCGGCCGATGTGGTCAAGCGCAACCGCGACGTCCGCCTCCAGCGAGGCCGGGTAGGTGCGGCCGTTGGCGTAATAGGCGTTGCAGACCTCGGTGGTGATGGTGAACCCCGGCGGCACCGGCAGCCCCAGGCTGCACATTTCGGCCAGATTGGCGCCCTTGCCGCCCAGCAGGTTCCTGTCGCCGGCACGGCCTTCCGCAGCGCCGTCGCCAAAGGTGTAGACCCATTTGGTCATGCTTGCTCTCCGGTTGCAGGAGATTGAAAAGATTGACGAAGCCGAAGTTCCGCCGTGTCCCTGCACGAGCGATATGATGCTGCAGTGCGAAAGGCAAGCCGTCGGCAAGCCAGCCGGCTTCTACAATCGATTAAGAAAAAGCGATAACAAAAAGACTTGCGGCTCGACGGCCAGTTGAAGAGGACAAAACAGGAACTAGCGATAACGCCATGTGACTGACCGGAGAACTCGAAACGCTGGGCGCCGTCGAAAATGCCGGCGGCACGATCGTCAAGCCGATCTTCTCATTCCCCGGCGGCAGGCGGATCCATTTCTTCGATCCGGCCGGCAATGAAATGGCGGTTGGGGTGAATAGATGCCATCGCCCGACAGCAGACGATGATATGCGACGCCAATCTGCGGGGACCGGTGGATCAGTTCCGCGCACTTGCCGTTCTCGGCATTCTCGGCATTGAGCTTTCCGTCGGCTCGTCCTATAAGGCCGCGCGCAGCGGGCATGTTCCGGCTGCTGGGGCGTAGCCAAGTGGTAAGGCATCGGTTTTTGGTACCGACAATCCCAGGTTCGAATCCTGGCGCCCCAGCCATCATTATTTTATATGGCAAAATCAGCTACTTACAGAGATTTCAATTTCTTGATGTAGGGCACTCCAGGTCACCTGCTTAGGTGCCATTCGACCGCGCCAGGATCAGCGGGAACGCCCTCGATAAAATCGCCATTGAGAGGCTGGAACTGCTTATGGATTTCGCGAAGTGGTGTCGCCCAAACCTTGCCGCTTTTCCAGTCCGCGACACGGTGGAGAACGGCGCTGCTCCGCCTAATGGTTTAAAGCTGCCGTTGATCAAAGGGAGGTCAGAATGCGCGCAGTCGTCGTATTGGGTTTAATTATTTGCGCCGGCACTGCACGGGCTAGCGAATTAGAGGTTCTTCTCAGCGAGAAAATTGGAGGCTGCTTAGTCATTCCGGTCGATATCGCGACGCCGTTCAAAGTGACTTTTGAGGTCACGCTGGATAAAGCCGACAAGGCACAGACTGTTGCTGTGGTCGCTTACGAGCCTCTCTCAGAGTCGATGGCGAAGGCTGCTCCGATCCTTGCACATGGCGTGAAACGGTGTTGGCCGCAGGGAATCAAAACAAATCCAGTTCGATTCACATTTTCGATGGACGAATAGCACCCAGAATTTCCGTGCTTGTATGCAATTAATGGCTATCAGCCGAGAAATTTTGAGCTTGTCCACCAAATAAACTGTTCGCCCATCGAGGTCCGCAACTGAGCTTTAGTGGCAATCCCGCTGACGCCGATTGGTGAGCTTTTGAACCAGGCCAAGCTATGATTAGTAGGGCGAATTGACTGCAAGAAGAGGGGAACGTTTGAGCCGCATTTTGGTAACGGTCATCGCAGGAATCTGCTTCACAACATCGACTGCTTCGGCCGGGCAGTTAGAGCAAAACATCAATTACTTGGCACGTATGGCAGATGGCAAATTGCATCGGGCTGCAAAAATTTCAGGTGACATCTATGGCCTATTGAAAAGGTGCCCGGCGCTGAGACCCAGCGAAAGTGGAAAAGCCATGATGGCTGTCCCCCTCCTTTTGAACGAGGGGCTAGATAAACACTTGGCGCCTCCCGCTAAATTCGAACGAGCTGTCCGCGTGTTTAATGGCGCTTACCGTAAGGCTCTTCTGAGTAAAGTTAGTTGCCAGGCCGGGAAGGCCAAGGACCCAGATAGTTACCAGTAGATGCCCGCCTCGATAGCACAAAGCCTTTGTCACGAGCGATGCATATTGCTTGACCGGGAGCGGCCTACGCAACTGCCATCGGGCTCCGTGTTTCGCCAGGATTGATCGTCCGCCGCATATCAGGTCATTGGCCAAACGATCATGAGCATCGGCACGGCAACAATGACGACGAGGAACGACAGTGGCAGTCCCAGGCGTGGATAGTCGCTGAAGCGGTAGCCGCCAGGCCCCATGACGAGCGTGTTGCACTGGTGGCCTATCGGGGTGAGAAAATCGCAGCCGGCGCCTCCCGCGCCGCGATGCAACGAGAAGACGAAGTGGAATTTCGCATCCATCGGCGGACGCGCCGCCGGCCTCATTTTGGTCAAATCGCCCCACCTGAGGCATGGGGAATGCAACATTTTGTCTAAATTTATCAAGATAGTTCAAACCAGAACCTAAAGTCCTGTGGGTACAACGCACTCCAGAACAAAAACATTGGAGGCTAGCACATGACGTTTTCTACTGCGCATCGGAACCGTTTTAGAAGAGTGGCGATTGCAGCGATCGGGCTTGCTTTTTCCGTGGCTCTCGGCGCAAACGCGCGAGCAGGCGAATTGCGTAAGCCAGAGAGAGAGACACGGTCCGTCTACCTTGTCAAATATCGGGTTAACAACGATGTTCGCTACAACAAGAAACCCGCCGGCAAGGTCGTTAAAATATCAGCATCCCGGTACTTGAACAGCAACAGCTATGTCTGCACTCCGAGCGGCTTTGGTCAGAAAGCGCGTTGCTACACTCGAAGGGTCTCGAATCAGCCGGGCGTTTAATGTTGGACCTGGTTTTGACAGAAGCCGCCGCGCCTGAGCCTGAAGCCGCGGCGGCTCCGTTTTTGCGCGGTTATCGAGAATTCGCCTTAAGATGCGAAACTTCTTTGCTTACCCGATTACCTTTGACCAGTTTGCGCGCCTCATCGTCCCGGCGAGCGGGATTGTGACGAAAGACATACCATTTCCCACCCTTGAAAGGCTTCTGATAAACGACGCCATGTTTTTCACGGTGCAGGAAACATGTGATTGCACCGCTTCTGGCCAGACTCCCTTTCGCTACTTTGCTGGTCCAGAGAGCGCGCATGCAGAGCTTGCCCCCATTGGTCGCATACCAGTTTCCCTCCGCATAGGACCATGCTGCCCGTTTGCGCGACCAAGCGGCGAACGGCTTCCTATTTGCAGAGAACAGCCCGCGAGCAGTTGTCTCCGCAGAATAGAACCCACCGCCGTTTTGCCATTTCCAGGTGCGGCCGGCATAGAGCTTTTCAACCGCTGAGGCCTTCATCGGCGTCGCGGCAGCGGCGCGTTTTTCTATAGCGTCGCCCGCCGGTTGTTTGGGAGCGGCGTAGGCATTGCCTGCAAGCAAGAACACAAACAGCACCGCACTTGAGATAATCGAACGGATCGAAAACATTTTACTTCCTCTCCACCAAGGCAATTCCAGTAAGACTGCGTAAGAGTCCTGCGTTGGAACCGCATAGAAATAAAGGGATGGAGCGGTTCGGCCATCTGGTGAAAGCCGAACCACTCTGTCGAACGACTTGGATCAGTCCAGCGGATGGTTGGCCACGCGCCAATCGGGCCGGCCAACCTTTCTCGGCCATGGATAGACTTCAAGATCGTTGAAGTAGACAACGGCTGTCATGTCCGGGAACTCGGCATGCGGCTTGTTTGCTTCCGCGGCCCAGTCACGATCATATTCGTCGTTACCTTCGTAGCCAAGCTCCGCAATGGCGATTGGTTTGCCGAAGCCCGTCACACGGTCATAACCCGGCTTTGTGCGCTCCACAAAAGTCGTATCACGACCGACCTCCAGCTTGTCATAGGGCTGATAGCCAAAGACGGACAGACCGATAATGTCGACATATTTGTCGCCAGGATAGAAGGCTTCCAGTCCTTCTTCTCCTTTCGGTGACCACATGTATTGGGCCGACGGAAGATGCTTGCGGCATATGTCGATGACATGCCTATAGGCGTTCACATAACCTTCAGCATTCCAGAAAGCCCAGGTGAATTGCCCGTCATTATCTTCCATTTCCTGCCCCCAGCGGATAGTGACGGGGCTTTTCAGCTGCGCCGCCGCAGAGCAGACCGCTGACATATTGGCATCGTAGCGCCCGCCCAAAATCCCGGCGAGCAAATCCTCGGGACCTACACGCCAGTCCCGCGCCCAGGACCACGGCTCGACTGTGATCAACAGGGAACGTCCACGCTCACGCGCATAGGCATCTGCGGCGCTGAGCGTTGCCAGATCCACATCTTCCCAGGGAAGAAAAAGGTGTTCGATTTTTGAGTTGGAATCGTTGGTATAATCCGCATGCGGATCGTAGGCGCCGGGGGTTACAGAGTCAGCCGTGATGATGGGACGCTTATCCCGAAACTGATTGCGGCTGTCGACACTCGCTCCCGACACGCCGCTGGCTGCATAAACACCACCGGAAATGCATAAGCCGCAAAGCAAGGCTGCTGATAGTTTAAAGAGACTTTTCAAGGACCCCTCCCTTTCTTACTGTTCAGATTGCTGTGCCGCACCAAGCGCGGCTTTGATGGCATCGAGTGGACGGGAAACCAGATCGGTGGACACTAGCTTGCTGGCCTCGTCGCCTTGGTGGACCTCGGCGTTACGGAACGCATACCACTCACCACCGGGCTCGCGCTTCTGATAGATCGTTCCATTGTCGATGCGATGCGAAAAGCAGGTCTTGGCGGGAAATACACCCTGTTCGGAATGCCATGTCGCGTTGAGACACATCCAACCTGTCTCGGTGATGATCCAGCGGCCTTCCGCCCAGGATTTGCCCGTCTCACCGTCAGTCCACGCCGAAAATTGCCGGTTCGCGCCCACCATTCGTCCGGCTCCGCTGTCCCACTGCCAGCTCTTGTCTCTATAGAGATCGTAGATTTCGCCTGCTGTCATGCGGCGTGCCCCTTCCGGCAGAACGGAAACCTGTGAGGAAGAGGCAAAGGCCGGTGCAGCAATGCAGGACACTGCCCAAGCGACTGCTGTCAGCATCCGGAAACCTGACAGCAATAGAGCCCTTTCAGATTTAGAAACTGCCACCGGAACCTCCTGCCATCTCGAGATGAGCGGTGCCCGCCGTTTGTCCTCGATGGGCGTGTTCGGTCGCATGAGGCAGTGCGGCCGGGCATGTGCCGCTGACCAAACCGACATAGCCTGTTCCAATGATTGCGATCTTCATGTGTTGATTGCCTTCTATCGCTGATTTGAATTGCTGGGAGTGCGCCAACGTGGATTGAAGATGGTCTTGTGAACAGCGCGACCACCGACGCCTGCCCCTGCAATTGAGAATCTGTCGTCGAACAGGGAAAAGCTTTTGGTTCCCCAGGCGAGCGCCTCAATGCCGTCGCGTCCACGCTCGACCGTGGCGAAGCTGGTAACCATAAAAAGGGCCATGAAACTGCTTGCCAGCGCGGGGCGATAGGCGCGGCTTTTCATCCGCACGTTATTCTCCCTGCCATGCTGCAGCAAGATGATGAAAATCAGCAGCAAGTAAAAGCAAGCATTGATGATGGCGAAGACGAAAAAGCCGCGCGTTTGATACGCATCCTGCACGAACACGACCGGCAGAATGGAGATCAGGACCACGAAGGCATACGGCGCCAGCACGCGAAACGGCAGTGGATCGACTTCGGACGTGCCTTTTGGCGTGACGCGAAAATCAACAAAGGATCCGGTCATCCAGTCACGGAACGCGGCAAAGGTTCCAGCCAGAACCCACGGCCAGCGTGCCAGCAAAAACAACATCGCTTCCCAACTGAAAATCTTGCCGTCGATAGGCCGAAATGTGCGACTCGACCGCCACCAGAATGCCAAAAGCAGGATCATAAGCGACTGCGGCATGAAATGGAGCAGAAACTCTGGGTAAGTGACGTTGACGAAATTATCGCCCTTGACCAGCACAATCACGGGCAACAGGAATGTCAGAGCAAGAAAGAAGGCGTATAGCGGGTACCAGAACTGCGAAAATAGGAATTGAACCTTCAAACGCAGCGGCAAGTGTCCGATCAGTTTTGGTGAGTATTGCAACAGGATCGTCACCAGGCTCCGCGACCACTGGAACTCCTGCGTTACAAGATCGGCAAACGTCCGTGGGCCGTCGCCATGGGCGATGGCATCAAGCGCGTGAGCCCCTCGCCAGCCATAGGCATTCATGAAGAGCGTTGTGGAATGATCCTCGGCGAGTTCTGGCCCCAGCCCGCCGATTTCCTTCAGTGCCGCAGTGCGCACCGCATAGTGCGATCCGATGCATACGGGCGCGAAGCCATTGTTGTATCCGGCTTGCAGTGACCCATGCATGCTCGCTTCGATGTAGAGGCGGCCACGCGCGGACCAGCTTTCATGTGCATTGCGATCGCAAATGCTGGGCGCGGAAACATAACCGATTGTCGGGTCGGCGAAAGGCCGCAACATGTTATATAGGTAGTCCGGTTCGGGAACATGATCGGCATCGAGCTGCGACACAAAATCATATTGGTCGTAGCCATAATGATCGTAGAAGAAAGCCAGGTTGCCTTCCTTGCAGCGTGTGCGGCGGGGCCAGGACTGGCGATGGTAATCGGCGCGATTTTTGCGGGTGGAAACGAATACGCCATGTTCGCGACACCATGCGAGCGTTGCGGGCGATGGATCCTCATCGGCCAGCCACGTGTCGTGAGGCACGTTCTGGGCTAACATGGCCCGCAAGGTTTCGGCCACCACCTCAAAAGGTTCTGATGGAGCCTTGGTGACCACCATGGCAACGCGACTGCCGGCGGAGATACGCAGCCGTCCGTGCGGCCGGCGTGCATTGAAGAAAATGGTGATGAAGTAGACTGGCAAAAGCGTTACCCACGCCAGAAGCGCCGTCACCAGAATTGAGCCGACCATGTTGGTGTGGGTGGCTCCGAAAACCCACCATTGCCAGAAGAATGCGACGGCCATCGCCCACAAAACCGCGCCCACAATGTACTCGACGCGCTTTCGGCCGGTGAAGACCGGCACCATCAGGGGTTCTTCCCTGTCAACGGACAGCGCGATGCGCGGCGTGCTCATGAGCGCACCTCGAGCCCGAAGAAGGGAGCCGCTGTGCGAATGATCGTATCGAGATCGGAATAGAGCGCCTGAAAGCCAAGTTTTTCGGCAGCGAGCGCCGGATCGGCATAAAGCACCGGAGGATCGCCCGCACGACGAGCGCGCATCTCGACCGGCACGTTACGACCTGTCAGCCGGCTGATCGCTTCGAGAATTTCCTTGATGGATGTACCACGCCCGCTGCCAAGATTGACGGCCAGATTGCCACCGCCGTTGATCAGATGTTCGAGCGCCAGCACATGCGCGCGCGCGAGATCCGCGACATGAATATAGTCGCGAATGCAGGTGCCGTCGGGCGTATCGTAATCCTGGCCATAGACTTCGAGAAAATCGATCCTGCCTGCAGCGGCCATCATGGCTCGCGGAATGAGATGTGTTTCTGGATCGTGGGTTTCGCCGATTTCCCCGTCGATATCCGCGCCGGACGCATTGAAATAACGCAGCGCCACGTAGCGCAGCGCATAGGCAGCCGAATAATCGGCAAGCATTTGCTCCGCGATGAGCTTCGTGCGTCCATAAGGATTGATCGGGCGCTGGCTCTCGCCTTCGCGAATCGGCAAGCGATCCGGAATGCCGTAGGTGGCGCAGCTTGACGAGAAGATGATATTGCGCGTTCCGCTTCTCTGGCAGGCGTCCAGCAGCGATTGGGTCCCGTTGACGTTGTTCTGATAATATTTTGCCGGTTTCTCTACGGATTCGCCGACATAGGCCGATGCAGCAAAATGGATCACCCCGATAGGGCGATACTCATCCATGACGTGGGTCAACCGCTCCGAATCAAGGATGTTGCCTTCAACGAAGGCGCCCCATCGGACGGCTGACCGGTGACCCGTGGATAGATTGTCGTAGACAATCGGATCATAACTCTGCCTGGCCAAAAGCTTGGCTGTATGGCTGCCGATAAAGCCGGCCCCACCAACGACAAGTACGTTCTTGCCGGACATCAGGCGGCCTCCGCCAGCTTTCCGGAGGGCTTCCTCAACTGCCGTTCGAAATAAGCGATCGTTGACTTCAGCCCATCGGCCAACGCCACGGTCGGCTCCCATCCAAGTTCTCTCCGGGCCACTGTGATGTCGGGCCGACGCTGGCGCGGATCGTCCACGGGCAACGGGTGATAGACGACTTTGGAGCTCGAGCCGGTCATTCCCACGATCTGCTCGGCCAACTCACCGACTGTAAATTCGCCGGGATTGCCGATGTTGACAGGCGTATGGATCGCCTGAGGGCTGTACATGAGCCGGTAGAAGACTTCGATCAGATCGTCCACGTAACAGAAGGAACGGGTCTGCGACCCGTCGCCGTAAACGGTGATGTCTTCGCCCTTGAGCGCCTGCACGATGAAGTTGGAAACGACCCGGCCGTCATCCGGGCGCATGCGCGGACCATAGGTGTTGAAGATGCGCACGATACGGATGTCGACGCCGTATTGCTGATGAAAATCGTAGAACAGAGTCTCGGCAGAGCGCTTTCCTTCGTCATAACAAGAGCGCGGACCGAAGGAATTGACATTGCCCCAATAGCTTTCGGGCTGCGGATGCACATGGGGATCGCCGTAGACTTCCGAGGTGGAAGCCTGGAAAATCCGCGCCTGGTAATGTGCTGCCAGTTCCAGAAGATTGAGCGACCCGATCACGTTCGTCTTCAACGTATGGACCGGGTCGGCCTGATAGTGCGGCGGTGAAGCCGGGCAGGCGAGATTGTAGATCTCGTTGACCGGCAGATCGAGCCGTTCCACGATATCGTGGCGCACAAAGCTGAACGTGTCGTAGTTCAGGAGGTGGCGCAAATTCTCGAGCCGCCCCGTGGAAAAATTGTCTACGCAGATAACAGAATGGCCGTCTTGCAAAAGACGTTCGCACAGATGTGATCCGAGAAAGCCGGCCCCGCCCGCGACAAGTACCCTCCGTTGCGATGAAAGAGCAGAGTTCAAATTTGTAGGATGAAATGCTATACTCACTGGAACACCTCATTCGTTAACCATCAGCGCTAGAATGAAGACATGTAGGTGTCTAGAATGCACTGAGACTTCAGGTTTTCTTTCTCGAGTGAATTTGATGATGTCCAATACCTCCCCGGTTCGTACGTTGCGATATCAGGGAATCCGGAAACTTTTCACATCGTCCATTTTTGCAGCTGACCGCCGCAGACATTTGTTTTTTGATGGAGACGGTGGGCTTCAGGCGATTCTATTGCCTGTGCCGAGATCGGTGCTGCCAAAGGCCTTTATCTCGAAGCGAGCCAAGAAACCCATTCATGGTCGGTTCAGGATCGATCCGCTAACGGCTAAGCTTTGTTGACTTGGTGCGCGATATAATTAACTACTTTACAACCAGGGATCCTTAAATATAGCCAATGATTTTGTTTCTTATAAACGATACACTTCGAAGATGACGACGCATGTCGTTCTTCCATACAAGTTGGCAGGGTCGGAATGTTGTCTATGCGGTCGGTCAGTTCCTCCCCATGGCGATGACGTGGCATATCTCCTGAAGCAGCGCGACGTCGCGGACTTCCGGGTCGTGGCTGGAGGCAATGATGTCGGATAAGACGGTCCCACCTAACGACAGGGAGCCGACATCTGTCGAACGTCGCCGCTGGCCGCGCATGTCGCAGGATCCACTCGGTGAGGATGAGGTGGAGAAGGCCGTCCTGACGTCGTTACGCTTTGAGACGGAAATCCTTCCACCAGTCCAGCAGTTTGCTGCCTGGCGGGAGCATATGGCGATATTGATGGATTCGCGTCTGCCGAACAATGTGAATCCCGAGGATGGATTTGTCGTCCAGCAGGCGGTGTGGAATCTGGGCGGCATGCTTTTGTTGCAACAAACGGTTCCGGCCTTCAGTTACGAACGCTCGCCAGACGCGGTGCGGTTCAGTCCAATTGACCATTGGCAGATCACCGTTCTCCGCGCCGGTCGCACCTGGACCGGAGTTGACGGACGTGTCGCGCAAAATGAACCGGGCATGATTGAAATCCGGTCGCTCGGGCATCCGTTTAGCGGGCGGGCGCTGGCAACGGAGTCGATCAGCCTGATCGTTCCCGTCGATCTGTTTGCCGATGGAGGTAGCTTGCCGGCGGCGAGCAACAACGTCGTTTTGGGTGGACACCGGGCCAAACTGCTGATCGATCTTGTGTCAAGCGTTGAAGCCAATCTCGATCGCTTCACGCAAGACGACCTTCCTAGAATCAAGGACCGTTTGCGGAAAATGGTATTCGACGCGGTTACACCTTTGGTGGATCGTGATGACGGCAACGATCAGATCTCACAAATCGGATTGATGACGCGGGCGAGACGCTTCATTTCGAGCAATCTTGCCTCGCCCGACCTGACACCGGATGCTCTCGCCCGGGAACTGGCGACCTCGAGGACACGGCTCTATGAGCTTTTCGAAACGTCCGGCGGCGTTGCGAATTACATTCGTCGACGACGTCTGTCCGCAGCTCATGCAATGTTAGCGGATCCTTCCGACACCCGAAAGGTCGCCGAAGTTGGTCTAGCAGTCGGCTTTGATTCAGCGGCGAATTTCAGTCGAGCTTTCACGCAGCAGTTCGGGTATAGCCCGAGCAACATACGCAAGCAGTCGTCCGACGACTACATGTACACGGATAGGCAAACAGGTAAGAAACCAAAGGTCACATTCGAAAGCCTGCTGCAAACGCTCGGCCTCTTTTGAGGATGGCGAGGAGCATATATTAGTTCATTGGCCAAACGATCATGAGCATCGGCACGGCAACAATGACGACGAGGAACGATAGCGGCAGTCCCAGGCGCGGATAGTCGCTGAAACGGTAGCCGCCCGGCCCCATGACGAGCGTGTTGCACTGGTGGCCGATCGGGGTGAGAAAATCGCAGCCGGCGCCAATGGCGACTGCCATCAGAAATGCTTCCGGCCTGTAGCCGAGATCGCCGGCAAACGCGGCGGCGATCGGCGCCATGACCAGAACGGTGGCGGCATTGTTGAGGAATGGCGTAACGGCCATCGCGGCGACAAGGATGAGCATCAATGCGCCGGGCGCCGGAAGAATGGTCCCCAGTTTGGCAAGCTCGCCGGCAATGACGCCGGTCGCCCCTGTACTGCGTAGCGAATCGCTCACCGGAATGAGAACGGCGAGCATGACGAGGATTGGCCCATCCAGCGATTGGTAGACGTCTCGGACCGGGATGACCTTGAAAAGCACCATCCCGACCGCGGCCGTAAAGAAAGCGACGGAGACCGGGAGCAGCCCGAACGCAGTCGCCATCATGGCGAGAGCAAGGATGGTTACCGGCACAACACCTTTGCGGACGCTGCCAAGCAGGATAGCCCTTTCTGCCAGCGGCAGGCAGCCGAGTTCACGCAGTATCTCGGGTATCGTCGCGGCATTGCCCTGCAGCACGATGACGTCGCCCAGCCTTAGCTGGATTTCGGCCAGCCTGCGGTCGGGGCGCTCGCCGTGACGGCTGACAGCCAGGAGGTTGACATTGAAGCGGTGATAGAGGGCAAGGCGCTGGGCTGTCCAGCCGATCAACGGGGAGTTTTCACCGATGACGGCTTCGATAGCGACCAGCTCGCCGGTCGTGTCATCCCCGCTGGCCCGGCTGCCCGTAACGCTGAGTTTGCCCTGCGAGACAAGGCGATCCAGCGCCCCTGGGTCGCCCTCGAGCAGCAGAATGTCGTTCATCTTGAGGACAACGTCGGGCAGTGGCGTCATCCGCATGGTCCGGTTGCGCAGGATCGATGTCACGATAGCATCGCCGCCGGAAAGCTTCATGAGGTCTGCGACGGTTTTGCCGAGCACAGTGGAATCGCGGACAATCCGGGCCTCTGTCAGGTAATTCTTGATATCGATGGCTTCATTCACCGACCCGCCCAGCTTTTCGCGCACCGGCAGCAGCCAATAGAAAAACACCAGAAAGATCGTTCCGGCGGCGGCCAGGGCAGCTCCAACAGGTGTAAAATCGAACATTGTGAAGGCGGTGCCGGTCAGTTCCTCCCGCACCCGCGACACAACGACGTTGGGAGATGTCCCCACCTGCGTCATGAGTCCGCCGAGCAGCGACCCGAACGCCATAGGCATCAGGAATATCGACGGTGAAACGCTCGACCGGCGCGCGAACTGGAAGGCTATCGGGATCATGATCGCGAGCGCACCGATGTTCTTTACGAAGGCAGACAGGATCGTGACCACGATGACCAGCAGCGCCAGTTGCGAGCGAACGCCCGACAGGTTCGGAGCGAACCGCCTGATGGCGACTTCCATGATGCCCGAGCGTGCGATGCCTGCGCTCACCAGCAGGGCACTGCCGACAATGATCACGATATCGTCGCTGAACCCGCTGAAGGCCTCGTCAAAAGGCACGATGCCAACCGCGAGTGCGGACAACAGTGCCGCGGCTGCAACCAGATCATATCGATACCGACCCCATACGAGCGCCGCCATCATTATGAAGATAACGGCGAACGACAGGATTTGCGGCGTAGTCATGTCTTCGGATACCCCGCCGCTTGTGCGGCTGATCAGAACGGCCAAACCGCCCTTTTGTTGCTTTCGCTGGTCACGGTTTTGCTACCACGGTTCCGTGCCTGCCAATAAGCCCGTGTCGAGCAATGTTCCTGACTTTCGCAGCCATGGTCCTGGGGCGGCGCCTTTCAACCTGGCCGGCGCGCGGCCGTTCCGACTTCAGCCCTTCCATGAGGCTCGCAGAAAAGCCTTCGACGGCCTAAAGCTGGTCGCATTGACGGCCGTGCAAGGGAGAGAACACAGATGACCGCGCCAGCCATAAGCCGCTTCCCCGTTCCCGAGATCGCCGGCCTTCCCGACGACATCCGCGAACGGATACTCGCCGTGCAGGAGAAGTCGGGATTCGTGCCCAACGTCTTCCTCGTGCTTGCGCATCGGCCGGACGAGTTCCGCGCCTTCTTCGCCTATCACGACGCGCTGATGGACAAACCCGGCCCGATCACCAAGGCCGAGCGGGAGATGATCGTCGTGGCTACGAGCAATGCCAATCAGTGCCAGTACTGCGTGGTGGCCCATGGCGCGATCCTGCGCATTCGCGCAAAGAACCCGCTGATCGCCGATCAGGTGGCCACCAACTACCGCAAGGCCGACATCACCCCGCGCCAGTTGGCGATGCTCGATTTCGCCATGAAGGTTTCCGCGCGCGCCTACGAGGTCGGCGACGCGGACATCGCCGACCTCAAGATGCATGGCTTCACCGACGAGGACGCCTGGGACATCGCGGCCATCGCCGCCTTCTTCGCCATGTCAAACCGGCTGGCCAACGTCACCAGCATGAGGCCGAACGACGAGTTCTACGCGATGGGGCGCTGACCATGCCGAAGGGATACAAGGACCTTCTGGCCGACGCCGATGCGGTCGTCCGCTCGGTCGAGGCAGCGGACATGGCGACCATTCCCGACGGCGTTGTCATGGTCGACATCCGGGATCCGCGGGAACTGGAGCGCGAGGGCATGATCCCCGGCGCGTTCCATGCGCCGCGCGGCATGCTCGAATTCTGGATCGACCCGGAAAGCCCCCTACCACAAGCCGATATTCGCCGAGCCCAGGACGTTTGTGTTTTACTGCGCGTCCGGCTGGCGCTCGCTGCTCGCCGCCAAGGTCGCGCAGGAGATGGGACTTGACGCGCGCAGCCTGCGCGGCGGCTTCTCGGAGTGGAAGAAGCGCGGCAATATCGTCGCCGAGAGACCGAGGAAGGACAGCTAGGCTCGACGACCGGCTCCGTCGCTTACCACTGGGAATGCGGGCGATCAAGGCGCGCGATCGGTCAGCGCGCTTGCACCTTCCTCGGCGGCGCAATGTGCGCAGCAGTAGATGATGTCATCTTGTTCGACACCATGTCCGATGATCCGGCACCCGCAATGCGGGCAGAGCGGCGCAAGTTTCTGGATCGCGCATTCGAAGCTGTCGAACGTATAGCTTTCCTCAGCCAGCGTCACTTCGAAAGCCTTGTCGTAGTCATTCCCGCATTGATCGCATCTGGCCATGGTTCTTTTCCTTCTTCTTCATTGGTTCAAACTCGACCAACCCGCCGCATGGCGATAGGTTCCCATCAGGATCGTAGCGTCCTGCCAAGCAGGAGACGGGCCGAGCAGCCTCACGCGCGCCGTTCGATCAAGCGGATCACCTCCTCGATGTCGCGCGGCGCGAGGTCGAGTTCCTTCAGGCCCGGCGCGCCGATTGCGGCCACATTGTCGTGCCGCATAAGATCGACCTGGTTGCGCGTAATCGGCGCTCCCGGAAGGAGTTCCGCGACGCCGGCCAATGCGTCCCACGCCGCAAACGGCACCGGCATCAGCCTGATGTTGGTACCGAGCTGTCGGGCGATATCGCGCAGCAGTTCCTTATAGGTGTGGATGCGCGGGCCGCCGAATTCGAATATCGATGAGGCCTTGTGGTTTCGCCCGCCGATCAGCCGGCTGACTGCGTCTGCGACGTCTTCCACATAGACCGGCTGAAGCCGTGTGCTACCATCGCCGAACAGCGGATAAACCGGCAGGAGACGTATCAGCCTGACAATCGTCGTGAGGAAAACGTCGTCAGGTCCCGTCATGACGGCGGGACGCACAATGATGGCGCCGGGAAAAGCGCTCGCCACCGCCTCTTCTCCGCGCCCACGTGCCCTGATGTAGTTCGAATCCGATTGAGGATCGGAGCCGATCCCCGAAATCTGGACGAACCGGTCGACCCCGTCAGCGCGCGACGCGGCGGCAAGTTCAGCTGCGGCTTGCACATGCACCCGTTCAAACGTCTGGGCGCCCTGCTCGACGTAGAGACTGACGGCATTCACGATCGCCTGTGATCCGGCAATGGCCGAGGCGATCGAGGACGCATCCAATATGTCCGCCTCGACGGCTTCGGGCAGCCTTGCCGTCGAGGAAAAGACCTGGCCAACCCGAGCCGGGTGGCGGGATGCGGCGCGGACCGTGAAACCCCTTTCCAGGAGCCGCTTCACGATCCGGCGCCCGAGAAAACCTGTCCCGCCGAACACAGTGACGATCCGTTCTGTGTTGAGATCGTCAGGATCCATTTGCCTCGCCAACCCTTGGCTTTGCGTGCCCGCCGAGCGCCTGCCGCAAGGATTGCCTCTGGCCGGCGTATAAACCAGCCCCTTCGAACATCGGGACGGTTGGAGAACAACGCAGGAACGCTTTTTGTTCCAGTCGGCGCCGGGTCCGATCGAAGGACGGCCGATGTCGCTGTGGACGGCGAGTGCCCGACGCTGGGTTGCCATGCTGTCCGTTTCATCCCCAGCCTCCATGCGCTGGCGACAAAACCGGACAACTCCTGTGCTACCTAATCCGGACAACTCATCTGCTTAGGACCCATGTCGTTCGGCCCCACTTGCCTCGCTTTGGCTGCTCCTGTATGAAAACCGCCATGACCAACCGCGCCACCTCCGTCGCTTCCCGTCAGACCGGCTTTGCTGGCGAGACCGTGCGCGCGCTTGCTTCCGCTCTGCTGCTGCTCGGCCTTATCGGCGATCGCCGGGTTCGCTGAAGGAGCGCCCGGCGGTCGAACCGCCGCTCACGCGCATGCTCCTTGGCCTGTCTCAAAATTGGCAAGTCACATCTAGCGAATGAACATCTGGTAAAGGCGCCGCTCGGCACCAAATCCGCCTGAAGGCGGATCCCGCGAGCCGCCGGGAGAGACGACAATGAACGCACGAGAAGAGATCCGCTCAGATAGCGGGGCGATGGGCAAGGATGCCAGGGGCATGCCGGAGGCAGCCCGCAAATACCAACCTTATCCGACCGTCGGTCTCACCGACCGCGTGTGGCCTTCGAAAGTCATCGACAAGGCCCCGATCTGGTGCTCGGTCGACCTGCGCGACGGCAACCAGGCGCTGATCGATCCGATGGGCCACGAGCGCAAGGCGCGCATGTTCGCCCTGCTCCTCGACATGGGCTTCAAGGAGATCGAGATCGGCTTCCCGTCGGCCTCGCAGACCGATTTCGATTTCGCCCGCTGGTGCATCGAAGAGGGTAATGTATCAGACGATGTCTCGCTGCAGGTGCTGGTGCAGTGCCGGCCGGAACTGATCACCCGCACTTTCGAGGCGCTGCAGGGCGCCACCAATCCGATCGTGCATTTCTACAATTCGACCAGCGAACTGCAGCGCCGCGTCGTCTTCGAGAAGGACGTCGCCGGCATCAGGCGGATCGCAACCGATGCGGCCAAGATGATCACCGACATGGCAGCGAAGGCCGGCGGCTTCTATCGTTTCGAATATTCGCCGGAGAGCTTTACCGGCACCGAGCTCGAAGTGGCGCTGGAAATCTGCAACGCCGTCACCGAAATCATGAAGCCGACGCCGGAAAACAAGCTGATCATCAACCTGCCGTCCACGGTCGAGATGTCGACACCCAACATCTATGCCGATCGCATCGAATGGATGTGCCGCAATCTCGACAACCGCGAGAACCTGCTCATCTCGCTGCATCCGCACAATGACCGCGGCACCGGGATCGCCACCACCGAACTCGGCCTGATGGCGGGCGCGGACCGCGTCGAAGGCACACTGTTCGGCAATGGCGAGCGCACCGGCAATGTCGACATCGTCACGCTGGCGCTCAACATGTACACGCAAGGCGTCGATCCCGAGCTCGACTGCTCCGACATCAACCGGATGAAGGACGTCTACGAATATTCGAACCAGTTGAAGATCCCCGAGCGGCATCCCTATGTCGGCGAGCTCGTCTACACCGCCTTTTCCGGCTCGCACCAGGATGCCATCAACAAGGGCATGAAGGCGTTGCGCAAGGCCAACACGCCGTACTGGGAAGTGCCCTATCTGCCGATCGACCCGGCCGATGTCGGGCGCAACTACGAGGCGATCATCCGCATCAACTCGCAGTCCGGCAAGGGCGGCATCGCCTATGTGCTGCAGGCGGACTACGGCCTCAATCTGCCGCGCAACCTGCAGATCGAGTTCAGTCAGGCGATCCAGGCGATCACCGACGCCGAAGGCAAGGAGGTGCCGGCCAAGCGCATCTACGAGCGCTTTCTCGAAACCTACGTCGATCAGCCCGACGCGCGGCTGAAATTCCTCGACCACCACACTTATCCCGACATCGAGATCAAGGGGCGGCGCGCGGTGGAGGCGATCATCCTCGACAGCGGCAAGGAGGTGACGATATCAGGCTCCGGAACCGGCCCGATCGACGGCTTTGTCGACGCGCTGTCGCGCCATGTCGGCGTGCCGATGTCGGTGCTCGACTATTCGGAGCACTCCATGCAGCGCGGCTCGAATGCTTCGGCGATCTCCTATGTCGAGATGGAGCATCCCGGCGGCAAGCTGTTCGGCGCCGGCATCAACACCAATATCGTCGCCGCTTCGCTGGAAGCCGTGGTTTCCGCCGCCAATCGCATCGTCGGCGGAAAGGCCGACTAGAGGAGCTGAGCTGGAGCAAGATGACTCCGGATGGTATCATCCCGCTCCAGTCTTCGCGCCATTAACCACCGGAATATTATCCGGTGGGGTACGCGATCGCATAATGGATGCATGCTTGTATGGCAGTGCAGGCGCTATATGATTGCGTCTTAACCTGTGCCGACTTCGAGAGGATCGACACTTGCAGCATGCCACGCCTGCCGCCCCCGCAGTGCGCGAGACGCTGGAGCGATTGCTAGCCAGCGAAACGTTCGGGAGATCCGAACGAGCGCGTAAGCTGCTTCGCTATCTGGTCGAGCGCGAGCAGGCAGGCGAAGCCGACAAGCTCAAGGGCTTTTCCATCGCGATGGATGTTTTCGGCAAGGACGGCGATTTCGATCCGTCGACCGACGCCGTGGTGCGGGTGCAGGCGGGCAGGCTGCGCGAGCTTCTGCAGCATTACTTTGCCAATGAGGGTGTTGCCGAGCCGATCCGCATTGCCATTCCGCGTGGCGGCTATGTTCCATCCTATGAACTCAACGCGATCCGCCTGCCGGTCGAGCCGGCGTCGGCGGAACACGTCGAAGCGGCGGCCACCTTGCCGGAATTGCCCGAAGAACCCGTCATGGCCGCACCTGCCGCATCGTCCCCCGTCGTTCGCCAGCCGGCACCCTCGCTGCTGCGTCATCTCCAGTTCTTCTGGCTGGCGATCGCTCTGGTCATCGCCATGCTGGGGGTGCTGATCCTTCGTCAGGGAAGCAGCGCATTGCTGGCGGGAAGCGATGCCGCGCCGACGATTGAAAATGCGGTGGCAACCGGCAGCATTGCGCCATGGGCTCCGGCTGAAAGCCTTCCGCTCGTCTACATTGCGGTGAAAACCAACAGTGCCGAGGCTGCCCGCGTCGCCGCATCGCTGCGCGCCGGCCTCAGCCGCTTCGACACGGTCACCTTCATCGGTCGCGATGCTGACGGCCCGCCCGATCCTGTCGCCGATGCGATCAGCTTCGTGTTCGATGTCTTGCCGGGACCAACGGCAGGCGATGTCACTCTGGAGCTTCAAAGCGTGGCGACCGGCCGGGTCCTGCTGTCACGCAACTTGACTGCCGCCGACAGCACACCCTCCACCGTCGAGGACAGTGTCGCCGGCATTTTGAGTTCGGCCGTTCCGGCTCCGGGCGCGATCTACAACTATATCGAACAGAGCGGCCTTCAGACCGGCCTGACCGAATGTCTGCTGCTCAACGACAAATACTATCTCGACCAGGGCGCCAAAACCCATGAGGCTGCCTATCGCTGCCTCGAAATCCTGGTCGATCGGGATGCGAAATCGTCGCTCGTCTTTTCGGAGCTGGCGACCCTGCATCTCGAGGCGGGCACAGATCACTACGCCTATCCAGCCGGCGCAACGATCGAACAGGCGATGTCGCTGGCCCGTCGCGCCGTGCAGATGGGGCCGACCAGCCCCTATGCCCACCGTGCCTATGGCTATCTCAATTCCCGCCTCGGCAATTCGGAGGAATCGATCCGCTGGATGCGCAAGGCCTACGAACTCAACCCTTACGACCTCAGCATGGCGGCAGCTTATGCCTACGGGCTGATTTTCGCCGGCAGGTACAGGGAGGGAACACCGATCCTTGCTCACGCCGCCGAAACCTCCAGCGCCCATCCGACCTGGTGGGATTACGGGCTTTTCGTCGGCCAGTTCATGGCTGGCGATATGAACAAGGCCGCGCTTGCCAGCGATGCGCTGCAAGCGACGCCGACGAAATCGCACTATCTGGCTGCGCGGCTGATCACTGCCAAGGCCGCCGGTCGCGATCATCTGGCGCACGAACTTTTGGACGAGTTGACGGTCAAGTTCCCGAAATTCGCTGCCGATCCGCGCGCGGCTTTTGTCGAGCGGAAATACCCCGCCGATCTGACCGAGCGGCTGGTCGAGGCTTTGCGTGCCGCCGGGCTCGGCAATGCCAGCTAGTCCTTCCGACCAGCACGGCCGATCGCGAAAAACTTGGTACAAGACACAATCCAGCCACATCCGAATTCGCATAAAACCATAGTATTTCATGATTTCATCGCTTTACGTTGCCGAACGGGGCGCCGGCCCGAAGACGGTTGTCTTTCTGCATGGCTTCGGCGGTTGCCACGGCGACTGGCACGAGGTGATTTCGACACTGGCACCTGGTTCACGGACGCTGGCCTATGATCTTCCGGGCCATGGGCTGTCCCTCGATTTCCCGGGTGGCGGCCCGGCCAGGACAGCCGCCCGGGCTGTTCTTGCAGACCTCGCCGCTCGCAGAATCAGGAGGGTGCATCTCGTCGGCCATTCGATGGGCGGGGCGGCGGCTGTGCTGATGGCACTGGCCGAACCCGCAAGGATAGCCTCGCTGACGCTTCTGGCGCCGGGCGGGTTTGGCACTGAGATCAATGGCCCGCTGTTGCGCCGTTACGCAGCGGCAGCCGGCAAAAGTGAAATTCGCGCCTGCCTCGCCGCCATGTCCGGACCGCAAAGCCCGCCCTCGGAGCGCATCGTGGATGTGCTTGGCGCAATGCGCGCGCGTCCCGGCCAGTTGCACAAACTTGTCGAGATCGCAGCCGCCATGACCAGGGACGATCGGCAGGGCGTCATTCCGCACGAACGGCTCGAAACACTGGATATGCCGGTGATTGTGGTCTGGGGGACCGATGACGCGGTGCTGCCCTTCAGCCAGGCCGATGGTCTGCCGGCGCATTTCCACCTGCACCACGTGTCGGAGGCCGGCCATATGCTGGTCGAGGAAGCGCCCGGCCTGATCCCCGAAATCGTCCGCCGCAACATGAAACGCCGCAGCAGGCCGCTTCGTCCAAACTCCGCTCCCGCAGCGGGCTGATCCCTGTCAAAGCGCGGCTTCGGGCCGGATTTTGCAAGCCGCCTATCGATCTCGCAAGCGCATTTTGCTGCATTTTGCCAACGACTATGTTAATTCGGTGTTAACCAAACGCGAGGCAACGCCGATGAAGGATGCAGCCGAGACCATAAGCCAGGCCGATGAGTCGCGAAAATTGTCGGACGCCATCCGCGACGTGAAAAACGCTTTCGCCGACCGCGACGACGTCGTGGTCGACATGCGCGAAGCGCATCGCATGCGGCTCGAATTGCTTGCCGCCGAACTCGCGCCGGTCTTCGCCGACGTGCCCGCCGACATGGACAATTTCGACTTCGCCGTCTCGTCCGGGCTGCAGCCGCGCCTCTGGATCGACGCCGTCAGCCATGTCGCCATGGGGCGCGACCGCCGCACCTATCGCTTCCTCAAGGACACGCGCATCGGCCGCGTGGTGCTCGCCGAATCGACCGAGATGAAACCGGTTGCCGATCAGGTGACGCGCTACGTCGCGGAGCGCGTCATCGAACGCCAGAGAATGCTGGAAGGCGGGGTCGAGCAGGCTGCCGGCCTGAAACGTGCCTTGGTCCCGGAAGCCGAGCCGCCGCTGCGATCCGTCAAGCGCCGCAAGCGTTGGTCAGCCTTTCTCTCCGGTCTCGGCCTGATCGCTGCCGGCGCCCTGGTCGGGCTGGCGGTATCGATCGTGTTGTTCTGGGACCGCCTCGTTGCGATGGGACTGAGTTTCACGCCATAGCGTCCGCGCCAAGCTCCACAACCTCCAGATCGGCAGGCGGGATGGCCGGCCCGGTCAGGCCACGTCGCGTCAGCCTGAGCCGCCAGTTGCCTATTTCACCATCGATCTCCAGCAGATTATATTGCGCCGCTGGACGCCTGCCGCCTGGCGCCTGCCCTGCGGCAGCGACGCCGACCACTGGAATTTTGGCGCCGCGCCCATTGATCGAGAACAGCGTCGGCTCGTGCGAATGGCCGTGCAGCACAAGCTCGGCCCCGTGCCGCTGAACGACCTTTTGGAAGCGGGCAATGCCGAACAGCCGCTTGGGCTGCGAAACGGCGCCGCGCACCGGCGGATGGTGGATCATGATCACCCGGAACAGCCCGCGTTTGGCCGTGGCATCGAGCACGTCCCGCAGCCTTTCCGCCTGGTCTTCCAGAAAAAAGCCGTTGGCCATGAACGGAGCCGTCGCCCGCGCCGTCGTGACACCGATCAGCGCGACGTTGCCACGCACGCGCAGATAGGGAAAGGCTTCGCGGTCGACCGGCGTATTGACGCCGTCGCCGGTCATCCACGCCGTCCACGACCGGCAGGACTTGTCGAAAGCACCGGGCACATAGGCGTCGTGGTTTCCCGGAACGACCGACACATCGTCGGGGGAGCCCAGCGTCTCCAGCCAGTGCTTGCCCATCTCGATCTCGCCATCGAGCGCCAGATTGACCAGATCGCCGGTGACGGCAAGGTGATCGGGTGCGCTCGCCTTGATATCGGCGACGATGGTGTCGATGACGGCGTCGCGCATGTGGCGGCGGCGATTGCGCTGCCAGTTGACGTAACCGACCACCCGCTTGGAGGCGAGATCGCGATAGGTTACACCGGGAAGCGGTCCCAAGTGGATATCGGAAATATGCGCGAGCCTGAACATCCCTCCTTCATAAGCGACGCACGCGCTGCTTTCCACCCACGGTTTCGTGGGTGATGATGCGGCCCGATCCGGAGCAAGCTTTCCGCCAGACCGGCTGGCCGGGTCTCAGGGCAAGGCTGTTTCATCTGTACTTCGTGCTGCGGCGGCCGATGACGCTTGGGGTGCGTGGCTTGATCCACGATCGCACGTCCAGTTCCGTCTTCCTCATTCGCCATACCTATGTACCGGGCTGGCAGCTTCCCGGCGGGGGCGTCGAGCTGGGCGAGACGATGATCGAGGCGTTGGCGCGCGAGCTCTCCGAGGAGGGCAATATTGCATTGACCGCGCCGCCGGTGCTGAAATCGATGCATTTCAACCGTCGGGCCAGCCGCCGCGACCATGTCGGCCTCTATTTGGTCGAGCAGTTCAATCAGACGGCGCCGAAGCTGCCGGACCGCGAGATCGCCGCAGCCGGCTTCTTTCCGCTCGACCGCCTGCCGGAAGCAACGACGCCGGCCACGTTGCGGCGGATTGCCGAGATTTTCAGCGGCGCGGCGGCATCGCCCTTCTGGTAGATCACGCTGCCTTCCTGAACCGCGCCCGATCATGCGGCGCCGCGTAGTCCAGTTCCGGCCCGACCGGCACGATGTGCGTCGGGTTGATCGTTGCGTGGCTGCCGTAATAGTGCGCCTTGATGTGGTGCAGGCTCACCGTGCCGGCGACGCCCGGGACCTGGTAGAGGTCGCGCAGATAGTTCGACAGGTTCGGATAGTCGGCGATGCGGCGCAGGTTGCACTTGAAATGGCCGACATAGACCGGGTCGAAGCGGACCAGCGTGGTGAACAGCCGCCAATCGGCCTCGGTGATGCGGTCACCGACGAGATAACGCTGGCGAGATAGGCGATCCTCGAGCTGGTCGAGCGCCGCGAACAGTTCGCCGAACGCTTTCTCATAGGCCGCTTGCGTGGTGGCGAAGCCGGCGCGATAGACACCGTTGTTGACTGATGGATAGACCAGAGCGTTGACCGCGTCGATTTCGCCGCGCAGTGCTTTCGGATAAAAATCGAGGCTGGCATCGCCCCATTTGTCGAAGGCTGAATTGAGCATCCGAATGATCTCGGAGGACTCGTTGCAGACGATTGTCTGTTCTCGCCTGTCCCACAGAACCGGCACCGTCACGCGGCCGGAATAGGCGGGATCGGTCTTGGTGTAGATCTGATGCAGGAAGTCGAGGCCGTAGAGCGTATCGCCGGTGGCGCCGTCCTCGGCCACGAAGGTCCAGCCGTTGGCGCCCATGAAATGATGGACGACCGAGACGGAAATCACGTCCTCGAGCTTTTTCAGTGCCCGAAAGATCAGCGTCCGGTGCGCCCAGGGACAGGCAAGCGAGACATAGAGATGGTAGCGGCCCGGCTCGGCCTTGAAGCCGCGCGTGCGGC
Source organism: Mesorhizobium sp. L48C026A00 (assembly GCF_000502375.1). NCBI lineage: Bacteria > Pseudomonadati > Pseudomonadota > Alphaproteobacteria > Hyphomicrobiales > Phyllobacteriaceae > Mesorhizobium > Mesorhizobium sp. L48C026A00. The sequence continues at coordinate 53,962 of NZ_AYWU01000004.1, forward strand.
CTTCGGCGGGCCTGCCGTCAACCGTGACCCAGTCGCGCCATCGCGACTGCGCCCGCACGAATTCGCCGTCGCTCGCCTTGGTGTCGTACCCGCTGTCCTGCCATTTGCCGTCGACCAGCAATCCCATGTGATGTCCTTTCCTCTTCGTAGGGATGTAGGCACAAACCGACGATGCGGAAATCGCCAGGCGTTGAACAGTTCGTCAATCGCCCGGTGCGGCAGACGAATGACGGCAAACGAAGGCGGCAAACGAATGGCGGCAGCAAACGGCCGATTGCAGTGGCTGAAGATTGGTGCTAGCGGAAAATCCCGATGCTTGACTTTGCCTTGATCCGGTTCGACCGACGACGAAAGGGCGCCCGCGCTTGATGAAGCGCTGACTGGCGAACGCTGCCGTTTGCAGCAAACCTTTCCCCGTCTACCCGGAACGCAAAGACCATGAGCCTTGCCGACGTGAAATACCTGCCGGAAACTCCGGCGCATGACCCCGAAATCGAAACCATCAACGACGAAGCCTTCGGGCCGGGCCGTTTCGTGCTGGGCGCCTACAAGATCCGTGAGGGCGGCCCGCATGAACGCGCTCTGTCCTTCGTGGCCGTCGATGGCGATATCGTCGTCGCCTCTGTGCGCATGACGCGCATCGCGGCCGGCGCCGGCCGCGCGCTGATGCTCGGACCGCTTGCCGTGCGGCCGGCCTACAAGAATCTCGGCATTGGCCGCCGGCTGGTGGCGATCGCGCTGGAGGCCGCCGCCAAGGCCGGCATGCCGGCGGTGATGCTTGTCGGCGACGAGCCCTATTACGGCCCGCTCGGCTTCAAGAGAATCCCGCGTGGGCAAATCTCCATGCCGCGCCCGGTCGATCCTGACCGGCTGTTGTCGCATGAGATCGTGCCGGGCGCGATGGCACGGCTGGTGAGAGAGGTTTGCCACGCCGATCAGGCAAGGATTGCCGCGCAAATCGCCGCGATGGCGTGACCATCCGGATGCTGTTGCGCCATACTGTCAGGCTTCGTAGCATGTTGCCGATGGTGCATGTCGCCCAAAAGTGCGCAGCGGTTTTGGGTAACGAGATGCAATAAAAACAGAGATTTAAAGCGCTTCGATTGAGTCCGTTCAGTTCGACGCGCTTTAGATGGAGGACGCCGACATGAACCCGAACGGCCAGATTGCGATCGTCACCGGTGGCGGCTCCGGCCTCGGAGAAGCGACGGCACGTGCACTGGCCGCAAAGGGCGCCGGCGTTGCCATCCTCGACCTCGGCATCGAGCGTGCGGCGAAGATCGCGGCCGATATCGGCGGCATCGCCATCCAATGCGACGTAAGCAGCGCCGACGGCGGTGCTGCTTCAGTGGCAGAAGTGGTTAAAAAGTTCGGCGAACCCCGTATCCTGGTCAATTGCGCCGGCATCGCCATCGGCATGAAGACGATCGGCAAGGACGGTCCGCACCCGCTCGACCAATACCGCAAGGTGATCGAGGTCAATTTGATCGGCACCTTCAACATGATCCGCCTCGTCGCCGACCGGGCCGCGAAGCTTGAGCCGCTGGAGGGCGGCGAGCGCGGCGTCATCGTCAACACGGCATCGGTCGCCGCCTATGACGGTCAGATCGGCCAGGCGGCCTATTCAGCCTCCAAAGGCGGCGTCGTCGGCATGACGCTGCCGGTGGCGCGCGATCTTGCCCGGTCGGGCATTCGCGTCTGCACCATCGCGCCCGGCATCTTCAAGACGCCGATGATGGCCGGCATGCCGCAAGAGGTGCAGGATACGCTCGGCGCCGCGGTGCCCTTCCCGTCCCGTCTCGGCGAGCCTTCCGAATATGCAGCCCTTGTGCTGCATATCATCGAAAACCAGATGCTCAACGGCGAGACCATCCGCCTCGATGGCGCCATCCGCATGGCGCCGAAGTAGCCGACCATGAGTGCCGAAGTCGCCCTTCAGGCGAAGACTGGCCCGCTCGCCGGCCTGACGGTGATCGAGATGGCCGGGCTTGGACCGGTGCCGCTGGCCGGCCTGATGCTGTCGGAGATGGGCGCCGAGGTGCTGCGCATCGAGCGGGCCGGGTCGAGCCAGCCGTTTCTGGCGCTACCGGACGAATACGACATCGACTGTCACGGCCGCTCCATCCTGCGGATTGACCTGAAGCGCTGGGAAGGCGCCGAACTGGTGCTGCGCCTTGCCGAAAAGGCCGACATGCTGGTCGAAGGGTTTCGTCCCGATGTCATGGAGCGGCTTGGTCTCGGGCCGGATGCGGTTCTGGCGCGCAATCCGGCCCTGATCTACGGCCGCGTGACGGGTTTCGGTCAGGACGGTCCGCTATCGGGACGTGCCGGCCACGACATCACCTACCTCGCCTATTCGGGTGTGCTGCATGCCATCGGCCAGCAAGGCGGCCGGCCGGTCCCACCGCTCAATCTTGTCGCCGACTACGGCGGCGGCGCCATGATGCTGGTCGCCGGCGCACTGGCCGCCCTGTTTGAGCGCTCGCGCTCCGGCAAGGGTCAGGTGATCGACGCCGCGATGACCGAGGGCGCTTCAATGCTGGCGACACCTGTGCACGCCCTGATGGCGGCGGGCCTGTGGAGTGACACGCGTGGCACGAACCTGCTCGATTCCGGCGCGCCCTTTTACGACACCTATGAGACCGCGGACGCACGGCACGTCGCCGTCGGCTGCCTTGAGCCCCGGTTCTTCGCCGAATTCGCAAGACTGCTGCCGCTCGACCAGATTTTTGTACGCGGCCAATACGACAGGTATTTGTGGCCGCAGATGCGGGCCGCCATTGTCGATCGGGTCGGGCAAAAGTCACGGGACGACTGGGACCGTCTCTTTGCTGCGACCGATGCTTGCGTCGCACCGGTCTTGTCGCTGCGGGAAGCCAGGGATCATCCGCACAATCGCGCTCGCAACGCCTTCTTGAAGTCGGGTGCGCTTGAGCGCCCCGCCCCAGCGCCGCGCTTTTCGCGCTCCCGGCCGACGCTTGCCGCCATGCCGGCCGATCACGATTGTCAGGCGGCGACGGTGCTGGCAGGCTTCGGTCTTTCGGAAAGCGAGACTGAGGCCCTTTTCAAATCTGGGGCCCTTGTCAAATCCCGTGTGATAGGTTGATAACTGGAGAGCAAAGATCAGCTTAGGACGGTGTGGATTTGAACGATCGGAAGAAGGACGTGATCCGCGAGACCGACGCCGAAGCGATCAGGCTGGCGAAGACGCTGATCCGCAGTGCCCGTTTCGGCGCGCTGGCGGTGATCGAGCCCGGCACCGGTTCGCCGCTGGCCAGCAGGGTTGGTGTCGCCACCGATATCGACGGCACGCCGCTGATCCTTGTATCGATGTTGTCCGCCCATACCGGCGCGATCCTTGCCGACCCGCGCTGTTCGCTGCTTGTCGGCGAGCCCGGCAGGGGCGACCCGCTGGCGCACCCACGGTTGACGCTCGTCAGTCGGGCGGCACGGCTTGAGCGGGGATCCGACGAGCACGCCGGCGCCGAACGGCGCTATCTCAACCGCAACCCCAAGGCGAAGCTCTATGCCGGCCTTGGCGACTTCTCGATCTTCCGCCTGGAGCTGGAGCGCGCCAGTCTCAACGGCGGCTTTGGCAAGGCCTACCTGCTCGAACGCGCCGATCTGGTCACGACCGCGCCGATCGTCGAAGAGCTTGCCGCTGGCGAACAATCCGCCCTCGACCATATGAATGCCGACCATAGCGACGCAATTGCCGTCTACGCGCGCCACTTCGCCAAGGCGGCGGGCGACGGCTGGGTCGTCACCGGCTTTGACGCCGACGGCATGGACCTGGCATTGGGCGACGATATCTGCCGGGTGTTCTTTCCCGAGCCATTGAGGACGGCGCGCGAGCTCAGGCATGTTCTGGTCGACATGGCAAAAACCGGCCGAGTGGCGGATTAAACACAGTCCGACAGTTAATCGCGCCGGGTCGAAAGCAAGTCTTGAGGTTTGAGCTAGATGTTCTACGCTTTCCCGGTCGCGTTGAATCGCCAGCGCAAATTCGCAAGTGAGCCTATGGAATCAGACGCTATTGCCCCCATAGCGCCGGAGGAGCAGGAAGGTATGGGGGATCGATGGTCTCGAAAAAGCTAATCGCCAATGCCGAATCAGCGGCCTCGTTTCTGACGCTGATGGGCAACGAGAAACGACTGTTGATCATGATCCACCTGGCCGAAGGTGAAATGTCCGTCGGCGCTATCGCCGAAAAGGTTCTGCTCAGCCAATCCGCCCTGTCACAGCATCTGGCCAAACTGCGGGCGCTCGATCTCGTCGAGACCCGGCGCGACCGGCAGATGATCTACTATTCCTGCAAATCCGATGCCGTGCGCGAACTTCTCACCACGCTGGACGGGGTTTTCGGCGAGGGTGAGCTATCGCAGATGGCATACCGCTCGCGTCGCTCCGGGACTTGACCGGCCAATGCATGTCGCCCAAAGCCGGCACATGCATAAGATAAGAACTGGTCCGAGCGCCCCTTGCCTCGCTGACGACTCCTAATGCATGTCGCGCAAAAGCATGCCCGTGCAGCGGTTTTGCGATAGCGACATGCATAAACAACAACCTAAAGCGCGTCGCGAGAGGTCGGTTGAGGTCGGTCGAACGCGACGCGCTTTTGAGCGACTTGCGTCCACTTGGACGCAGAAGGTACGCTCTGACACTTTGGATCCACGCGTCGTGCTGTCGCAAAACCCACCACGATCGGGCCGATGCGGGTCAGTTGAGGCAAGCATGCGCAGCATTCGTATCGACGACCCGCAAGACCCGCGCGTCGCCGCCTATCTCGACATTCGCGAGCGCGATCTTGCCGGCCGGCAGGGTCGTTTCGTTGCCGAAGGCAAGGTGGTGCTCGAAATGTTGCTCGCGGCCAAACGCTTTGCCGCCGAATCGGTGCTGGTGCTCGAAAACCGGCTGGCAGGCCTCGACGCAACCCTGCGCAAGGCGCCCGCGGACCTTCCGGTCTACGTGGCGGCCAGCGAGGTTATGGACAGGATTGCCGGCTTTCACATGCATCGCGGCATATTGGCGATCGGCCGCAAGGGCGAGGCGCAGCCTGCAGAGGCCTTGCTGGATGCCCTGCCCGCCCGCGCGTTGATCGTCGTGCTGGTCGGCATCGCCAACCATGACAATATGGGCTCGATCTTTCGCAACGCCGCCGCCTTCGGCGCCGATGCCGTGTTTCTGGACGCGACCTGCTGCGATCCCCTGTACCGCAAGGCGATCCGCGTTTCGGTCGGCGCCGCGCTGAAAGTTCCTTTTGCCTCCTTCGCTGAGACCGTCGGCTTTACCGCGGCGCTCGATCGGCTGGGCTTCGGCCAATTCGCATTGTCGCCGCGCGGACAAACCGACATCCGCGATGCGAAAAGGACCGAACGGCTGGCACTCTATCTCGGCACTGAAGGCGAAGGCCTGCCCGAGATGCTGCTCGCCCGCCTGCGGACGGTGCGGATCGATATGACAGAAGGCTTCGAAAGCCTGAATGTCGCCGCCGCGTCAGCCATCGCCTTGCATCATTTCTCGGCAAGCAGGACCTGAGCCGCAGAAGTCAGCATCACTGCCTTGGCTCAATGCCCCGATTCGGCCTGCTGCAGCGCCCGCACGCGATCGGCAAGGCTGCGTTCACCGCTTCCTGGTGGGTTGGGTGCCGCAAGAACCTTTGCGATCGGCGATTCCGGCCCGTCGAGCTTCGCCGTCAGGGCTACGACCTGCGCCGCCAGGTCGCTCATCTGCTCGCGCAACGCAGCGCTGGCGCCTTCGGATCTGGATGCCGCGTCGGCGGCAAGATCCGTTTTCAGCCGCTTGTTCTCGCTGGCCAGTGCCGTCAATCTCGCCTCCAACTGCTCCCGGTCGCTGTCGAGCCTGGCGATAGCTTTTTCCATATCGCCCTTGACGGCCACATCGGCCTGACTGCCTTGCGCTCCGACGAGACGCACCGCCGCCGACGCATTTTCCACGCTTTCGCTTTTCAGCTTTTCGCGAAGCCGCGCGATTTCCTTTTCGCGGCGTTCAAGCTTGTCCTCGCGATCGGCAAGCGTGGCGAGCAGGCGCTCGATCTTCTTGTCCAGTTCGCCGGTCCTTTTCTTCTCGGCTTTCAACGCGTCTCGCGCGGCCTTGCTCTCGGCCGCGATCTCCTGTTGGCGCCTGTCCGCCTCCTTGCGCTGACCGCACAGCACTGAAATATCATCGGCCAGCTTTTGCAATTCGGATTCGCGCGCCACAAGTTCGATCTGACGGCTGCTGGAAGAAAAGCTGGCGTCGTCATACATGTGCTCCAGTTTTTTCAGCTCGAGCACACGCTTTTCCAGGGCATCCTCGGTTTGAGCAAGCCGATCCGACAAAAGCTGCAACTGGTCTTTGCGCTGCCGAAGGTCTTCGCCCTTGACCTCGAGCGCGGAAAGGGCCTGTTCCTTGTCCTTCCGCTCGAGCGCCAGTTCCTTCAGTGCTTCGCGGCCACGGCCGATCTCGACAAGCTGTTCGGCCGATTTCTCGCGCAACGCCTTGACGCTCATCTCAAGCCGACGTGTCGCCATGGCGAACTCGGCGCGGATGCGATCCTTCTCCGCCTGGATCTCGGCCAGCGTCAGCGGCATCGAGCCCTCGATGCGTTTACGCGTCAGCATCACGGCCCGCCGCCAGATGGCCGGGGCAATCATCAGCGCCAGAAAGCCGGCGCAGAGAAAGCCGAGGACAAAGAACAGGACCGACTGAACCAAGGTGACTATCCGTTATGAACGGCAAACAACCGTAAGGGACTGTGCCACGTTCGCATGACGGAATTCCAGTGCCGCGGCAAGGGTCTGCCGCAGCATTGTTCAGACCGTCGATCCTGGAAACAATCGCGGTGACGAGGCAACCACTTGCTCAGAATGGATTCCAGGTGGCGCGCTGGGTAAGCTTGAGGTAGCCGAGATTGACGCCAAGCCGGGCGCCGACGCCGGTACGGATCGGCACCAGCAGCACATTGTTGTTCTTCATCACGTTGAAGCCGACGCCAGCCACGAGGTAGGCGGAGCCGGCAAGGCCGCCGAAACGATTGTAGAGGCTGTTCACATCGTCGAGATTATAGACCAGCATCATCACCCGCGAGCCCTCGCCGCCAAAATCCCAGCCGAGAGACGGGCCCTGCCAGAACACTTTGTGATCGCCGGCATTCTTGGTGTAGAGTGTGCCTTCACCATAGGTCAGGCCACCGATCAGGGCGCCCGAGCCCTCCTCGCCAAGCAAATAGCCATTGGGCAGGCCATAGGAGGAGAAAATCTTCTCCACGACGGTGGCGAGCCCGCCCGACGTCGCACCGAAGAATTTATGACCGGAATCGACGATCTCCTGAGCGGTGTACTCCTGGGCCCGCGAAGGCGAGGTTGAAAAGACGACAAGGCCCATGAGAGCGATCGCCATCGAGAAGACACGGAGAAAACTCCGGTCTGTGAAGACACGGAAAAAACTCCGGTCGTAGTATCGGGAAAACATGCTTCCAATCTCCGTCAGGGAGCACTTTCGCCGACGCCTCGCATCCGTGCGGCTCTTTGGCGGCCGTTAAGGATGACTGTTAAGGACAAACTATGCCGTAATCCTTTTTCAACCATTAAGCTTTCACATGAAGATGGCGGTTAGTAGGCTGGTTTCGCGCTGATTTCGCGTCGGCCCGCAGTATCCGCACCCTGGGTGAACACACCATTTTCGATAACGACAATTCCGGATTTGTTGCTGCACGCTCAGGCGCTGTGTATTCAGTAGGCCTTGGGAGAGCGAGCGTGATTCGTGTGGGCAGGCGTGATCGTTGATCGCCCGGCCATTTCCAGTGAAATTTTGCAGGGACTTTCGCCGATGGCCGAGCTTTTCACCCTTTCCGCACCCGATCTCGCCGCGCTTTTGTGCAGCCGGGTCTGCCACGACATCATTTCGCCGGTCGGCGCCATAAACAACGGGCTTGAGCTGCTCGACGAAGGCGGCGCCGACGAAGACGCCATGAGATTGATTCGCCAGAGCGCCAGAAACGCTTCGGCCCGCCTGCAATTCGCCCGCATCGCCTTCGGCGCAGCCGGTTCTGCCGGCATGATGATCGACACCGGCGATGCCGAGGCCGTTGCGATCGCCTTCTTGAAGAACGAGAAGCCGGAACTGATCTGGAATGGACCCCGTGCGCTGCTGCCCAAGAACAAGGTAAAGCTGCTGCTCAACCTCATTCTCGTCGCCAACGCTGCCATTCCGCGTGGCGGCAAGCTTACGGTCACGCTTGAAAACCTCGACACGGAACCACGCTTTGCGCTCGCCGCGAGCGGTCCGATGCTGCGCGTGCCGCCCAAATTCCTGGAGCTCCATTCCGGCAACAAGCCTGAAGAACCGATCGACGCGCATTCGGTGCAGCCCTACTACACACTGCTTTTGGCGCGCGAGGCGAACATGACAATATCGATCCACGCGACCGCAGAAGAAATCGTTCTCTCGGCTGCTTGAAGTTGCTAAGAAATGATTGAAAAGAACAGATAAGAGTTTTTAGACAATATTTACTACGCCATCACGGTGGAATGAAATGAGCCATCCAGGCTAGTTCGGCCGAAGCATCGGTTAAGAAGTTTCCGTAAAAGCTGTTCTTGCAAAAATTTTACCTATCGGCTTTTCAGCTTCTTTACCGGATTGATCCTACGGTGCCTCCAGACCGCGACGCTGCCGGATTGCCGCATGGCAAAGAGGGCCCGGAAATGAAACGCTGCATGTTCATCGACGAGTCGAGCGTCATCAGGAGGGTTGCAAAGCGCATCCTGGGTGGTTCCGACATGCTGGTCATCGAAGCTGCCAGCGGGCTTGATGCGGTTGAGATGTGCACTGCCGACATGCCGGATATCATCATTGTCGACGGCGCCTTGCCGGACATGCAGGCCGAGGACGTCATTCGCCGCGTACGCGCCATGGAAAGTCCGATACAACCCCAGATCCTGATTTTGCTGGTTGAGGTCGACGTCGCTTCGATCATGCGGGCAAAGCGCGCCGGCGCGCAAGGCTATTTGCTGAAGCCGTTCACTCGGCCGCAACTTCTCGAGCGCTTCCGCACCTTGAGATTTGCCGGCTGATTCGCCGCCGCTGGCGCATGGCCGCGGAAATCGGCTCTCCAATATCTGCGACATAAAAACGCAAAATCCGGCCGAAGCCGGATTTTTGTCGGAAAAATCGATCGGATCGGCGTCGTCAGCTCAGGCGCTGACGCGGATGTCTTCCGGCTCGCGCAGCACGTAGCCGCGACCCCAAACCGTCTCGATGTAGTTCTGGCCGCCGGAAGCAGCGTCGAGCTTCTTGCGCAGCTTGCAGATGAAGACGTCGATGATCTTCAGTTCCGGTTCGTCCATGCCGCCGTAAAGGTGGTTGAGGAACATTTCCTTCGTGAGCGTAGTGCCCTTGCGCAGCGAGAGCAGCTCCAGCATCTGGTATTCCTTGCCGGTCAGATGCACGCGCTGGCCACCGACCTCGACGGTCTTGGCATCAAGGTTGACCACCAGGTCGCCGGTGGTGATGACCGACTGGGCATGGCCCTTGGAACGCCGCACGATGGCGTGGATGCGGGCGACCAGTTCGTCCTTGTGGAACGGCTTGGTCATATAGTCGTCTGCGCCGAAGCCGAGGCCACGTACCTTGTCCTCGATGCCGGCCATGCCGGAGAGGATAAGGATCGGCGTCTTCACTTTGGAAAGGCGAAGTGTTCTCAACACCTCGTATCCCGACATGTCGGGGAGATTAAGGTCGAGAAGGATGATGTCGTAGTCGTAGAGCTTACCTAGATCGACCCCTTCTTCGCCAAGATCGGTCGTATAGACATTGAAACTTTCCGATTTCAGCATCAGCTCGATGCTCTGTGCGGTCGCACTGTCATCTTCTATCAGCAGAACACGCATTTCATTCCCCTTTTCTGCTGCCGGACCATTTCACGACCCGTCCAGGACCGGAGCAGTGATTGCCTGAGCAGAGGCTGCCATCGAATGGTTAACAAAACCTAATTCCGTGCCGTTGACGGTACCAGATTTTTTAACCCTTTTCTACACCCTGTTGAATCTAATAGCGAATCTAAGAACCAAACCGCTAATGCAAAACATTAATAAGCCAGACTAAGTGACTCCAGGGACTCGCTAGCCGTGCTTCCGCATCGGGGCCGGAATTTTTACCCGGCCTTAAGTCCTGAGCCGTATGATTAACAATGCCCGTAAACGAATGGTTACCGCCGGCAAAAAACTTTAGGAATTTGTTTCCCATAGTTCTGGTAAAGTCGGTGGAAGCGGGTCGAAGCCTGAGTTTGCCAGGCGGATTAGACGATATGTGCAGGTGTGCGTTTCCAGGAGTACCGAATCATGAAGTCACGTGAAAACCTCGTTCGGCTGAAGCAGTTTCAGGTGAACGAGAAGCGGCGGCAGATGCTGCAACTCGACATGATGATCGCCGAATTCGAGCGCATGGCTGTCGAACTGGAACTCCAGATCACTGCCGAAGAAAAGAAAGCCGGCATCACCGACATCAACCATTTTGCCTATCCGACCTTCGCCAAGGCAGCACGCTTGCGCCGCGACAATCTCAGAAATTCGCAAAGCGACCTCGCCCAGCAGCGTAGCGTTGCCGAATCACTGCTTGGCGAAGCCGAAGCGGAGCTTTCCAAAGCAGAAATGCTCGAATCACGCGACACCAAGATCCGAGACGCCGAGACCGGCGGCCGCAGCGCCATGATCGGCTGAAAACAAGGCTTTCAGGCCGGTCAGCACCCAGCGATCAGGGCGTTGCCCATCTGGAATGTCGCCGCTCGTAGGTCGAGCAACTGCCAGTTTCAGGCCTACGCTGCCAAATCCCCTTGATGCTCCGCGACCGCCCGCACCTGGGCATCCTGATGTCGGGCGCAGGCGATTCCGGCCAGGACCTTATCTGATTGAGCAGCCCACCAGGTTCCGGCCGAGTTCGGCTCGAGGCCGACCGCGCAGGCTTGTGGAACTCGGCAAGGTCGACGCGAAAATGCTTGCTCCAAGAAGCAGGCGCTGCTCATGCCTTTTGTCAGCCCGATCGGCAGGTGGTGCTGACCGTCTGAAGCAGAGAAAACCTGTCGGCAAAGCAAAAAGGGCGCGGATTGCCGCGCCTTTTGACATCCTTGAACCAGCCCTAATGCCGATATTGCTGGATGCGCGTCGTGCGCAGGCCGGCAAGGCCATATTCATCGATCGACGCCTGCCAGGACAGGAATTCCTCGGTGGTCAGCTTGTAGCGCTGGCATGCCTCTTCGAGGCTCAGCAGCCCGCCGCGCACCGCCGCCACCACTTCGGCCTTGCGCCGGATAACCCAGCGACGTGTGTTCGTCGGCGGCAGATCGGCAATCGTAAGGGGGCTGCCGTCAGGCCCGATAACATATTTGACGCGCGGTCTAACAAGATCGGTCATCGTACTCTCTACTAAAAACTCAAAGACCCAATCCCCACCACATTACCGCCACAGCTTTAAAATTTGCCTAAGCGATCCCTAATAGCTAGGTAAGGATCATGAACGCCGCGTTAGTCTTTTCGTCGGCATTTGAGGCATCTGCCCAGCAAGCGCCCGAATCCGTTCAAAAAAATCGGCCGGTTCGCGAAGCTGGCGCACCCGGAAAGCTTGACCTATATTCCGGCCATTGGCATTCAGGCGCCGTCATCCAGGCGCCGTGCAGAACGAAAGAACCATGAACAGCCTCGACCTTCCCGGACGCCCCGAAGATACCCGCATCGTTGTCGCCATGTCGGGCGGCGTCGATTCGTCGGTTGTTGCCGGCCTTTTGAAGCATGAAGGCTATGATGTCGTCGGCGTCACGCTGCAGCTCTACGACCATGGCGCGGCAACGCACCGGGCCGGCTCGTGCTGCGCCGGCCAGGACATCGACGATGCCCGCCGCGTCTCCGAAACGCTCGGCATTCCGCATTATGTGCTTGATTACGAGGAGCGTTTCCGCAAGGCGGTGATCGACCCCTTCGCCGAGAGCTATGTGGCCGGCGAAACGCCGATCCCTTGCGTTTCCTGCAACCAGACGGTGAAATTCGCCGACCTCCTGGCGACCGCCAAGGAACTCGGCGCCGAGGCGCTGGCCACCGGTCATTACATCCGCTCCGGCGCCAACGGCGCCCATCGCGCGCTGTACCGGCCGGTCGACGCAGATCGCGACCAGAGCTATTTCCTGTTCGCCACCACACAGGCGCAGATCGACTACCTGCGCTTTCCGCTCGGCGGCCTGTCGAAGCCGCAGGTTCGCGCCATCGCCGAGGAAATGGGGCTGACGGTCGCTGCCAAGCAGGACAGCCAGGACATCTGCTTCGTGCCGCACGGCAAGTACTCCGATATCATCGCCAAGCTGAAGCCGACTGCTGCCAATCCGGGCGACATCGTCCATATCGACGGCCGCGTGCTCGGCCGCCATGAAGGCATTTTGCGCTACACGATCGGTCAGCGCCGCGGCATCGGCATTGCCTCGGGCGAGCCGCTCTACGTCGTCCATCTCGACGCAGACCGGGCCCGCGTCGTCGTTGGCCCGCGCGAGGCGCTGGAAACGCACAAGATCTATTTGCGCGACATGAACTGGCTGGGCAACGCTGCGCTGTCAGATATTCCGGCCGCCGGGCTGGAGCTTTTCGCCAAGGTCCGCTCGACACGCCCGCCACGCCCGGCCGTGCTGCGTCACAACGCCGGGATCACTTCGGTGGAACTGGTCGACGGCGAGTCCGGTATCGCGCCCGGCCAGGCCTGCGTGCTCTATTCCGACGACGGCAACGAGGCCCGCGTTTTCGGCGGCGGCTTCATCGAGCGTTCCGAACGCGGCGCCGAGGCCGAGGCGATGCTGACGCGGCTGGCGGCCCGGCCGGCGCAGATTCCCGCCGAATAGACGATAATCCCGATCTATCGGGATCGATCAGGCTCTGATACAGCCGCACTTTCTCTCAGGAAGACGATCCGGTGTGGGCAACCGTGCCAGCGGTCAGGATACGCAGCACCCTGATGGCTTCCTCGCCGCTGGTACGCGGTTCTGCCCGCGTCTCGATGCACTGGATGAAATGCTCGAGTTCTCGCGTCAGCGGCATGCCCTCGCCCACTGCAACATAGGACGGCTCGTTGGTGGTGAAGGCCCATTGGCCGCTGTCTTGCCAGACCGCGTGGCGGTAGACGGCGAGCTTGCGCTCCCACGGCTCGACATCGTCGAACACCGCCATCGCCTTGGTGCCGACCACGGTCAGCCGCCGTTCGCGGTAGGGATTGAGCCGCGACGCGAATAGGTGGCTGCGCAGACCGTTGGGAAAGCGCATGTGCAGATGCGCGAAATCGCTGAGATTGTCGAGGAGCGCTGCCCCTTCTCCACGCACCTCGATCGGTTCCGTGCCGGTGATGGCCAGGATCATCGACAGATCGTGCGGCGCCAGGTCCCACAGCGCATCGTTCTCGGTGTGGAATTTGCCGAGCCCGAGCCGGTGCGAATGGATATAGCGGACCTCGCCGAGCTCGCCATTGTCGATCAGCGCCTTCAACGTCTCGAAGGCGGGATGAAAGCGCAGCACATGACCGACCATGAAGACGCGGCCATTGTCGACCGCCGCCTTCACCGAACGCTCGGCATCGGCCACCGTCAGCGCGATCGGCTTCTCCACCAGCACGTCCTTGCCGCCCTGGACGGCGCGCACCGCCATATCGGCGTGGAACTGCGGCGGCAGCGCCATCACGATGGCGTCGATGTCGCTGCGCACAAACAGCGCCTCCGGCTCGATCGCCAGGCAATCCTGCTCACTGGCGAAACCTTCGGCGCGGGCAGGGTTGACGTCCGAGACCGCGTGCAGCGCGCCGAGCGCCTTGAGGGTGCGGATGTGGTTGCTGCCCCAGTATCCGCAACCGAGGACTGCAATGCGCGGTTTCATCATTCCAACTCTAGAATTTCGTGGCCGAGACATAGCGGCGCGCCCCGCCGAACTCAACCCGGCATTTCTGTGCCCGATTATCTGCCCGGCAAAGCTTTTCGGCCATCAGAGCTACGTGCGTGCGCCTGGACACACAAAGTACGTCTCAAGTCCGTGAACCTTGGCGACGCGACAGGATGCCATAGAGTGTGGCGCCAGACCGGCTGCATCGACACCGGCTGCATCGATGCTTGACAGGCTTGGCGTCCCAATCTTATATCCGCCCGACCTTGGCGAACGCTTCGACATGCCCTCTGATTTGAGGCGGATTTCGGGCCTTTCGCCGCCCTGGCGGGGTAGCTCAGTTGGTTAGAGCACGGGAATCATAATCCTGGGGTCGGGGGTTCAAGTCCCTCTCCCGCTACCACCTTCAAAATTGCCCAACAATTCTCCGGCCCCTTCATGGCTCCCGGAAGCCCAGCGTTTGCGGGATGTGCGGCCGAAAGCTGGGGAGAGCGGAAACAACCTTCCCATTCAATCTGCTCTCCGAATGTCCATCATTCTCCGAAGCTCGGGAGCCTTTTGGATCTTCGGTCCGGCCCCTCCGCCGGCACAATCTTTGCGTTTCCGCCAACGGTTCCGCCAATGGCGTCTCTATGACTTGCCCGCAAGCACCGCCGCAACCTATAGGTTTGCAACTAGCCTTTTGGTTTGCTAGCTTCACCGTAGGGATGAGGAGATGCGGATTTTGTACCGCCTTTGGAAGTGGCTCTTACGTCCGAAAGCACTGGGTGCCGGAGCGAACAGGGAGGAGCTTTCACCGAGTCATCCGTCCTCCATCAGCGAAGCACGTCTCCTGGACTTTTTGGCGAACACGACTGATGGTGTGTCGTTCTATGATCAGGACTTCCGCCTGACGCACTACGCAACCAACCTCAAAAGCATCCACAGCCGCCCGCTAGTTGCGGGCGTCGCTCTGTGGGAGATTTATCCGAACGTCGACACTGAGCTCATCGAAAAATTTGTTCGCGTGCTGCGCGGCGGCACTCCAATAAATGTCAATCTCCAGCGATCGCTGGGGGAGGCGCCCCGTTCCGCTGTCGTTTTCGGCGCTGCGAATGGAATTGGAATCATTGAATCCAGAGAAAGGGAGCGGGGCGGGCGGGGCTCACCGGAAGAGCAAGAGCGTATGATGCTCCTTCATCAGGCGACGCACGACGCATTAACCGGATTGCAGAACCGGCGGGGGTTCAGCGAAAACCTGCAACAAGCTCTGTCGGTGGTCGATGAGCCAAATGCCACTGCCCTGCTGCAAATCGACCTTGACGGTTTCAAAGCGGTCAATGACACACTCGGCCATGGCACGGGCGATACGTTGCTTCAACTGGCAGCAGGCCGGATCCGGGACACGCTGCAGGATGGCGAACTCGCATACCGGTTAGCTGGAGACGAGTTCGCCGTCATTCAATCGCGTACGGGACAGCCCGCCGAAGCGGAACGCCTCGCGGGGGCGTTAATTGAAGCATTCAAGGCGCCGTTCATGATCAACGACATCCCCGTCTTCGTCGGCGCGAGCATCGGAATTGCATTCGGACCGGGACACGCGACCGAGGGCGAGCAGTTGATGAAGGCCGCGGATATCGCCCTTTATGCCGCCAAAAGAGACGGACGCGGCTGTGCGCGAATTTTCAATCGCTCGATGCAGCTCCTGCTCGAACAGCGTGAAAACCTGAGGCGCAGTCTTCGAATGGCGCTGGACCGGAACGAGCTTTATCTTGAATATCAACCGCTCATTCGGGCTCCCGCGTCGGTCGTGGGCTTCGAAGCGCTGCTGCGATGGCGGCATCCCGAAGTCGGGACCATTCCTCCGAGCGTGTTCATACCGATCGCCGAAGCCGACGGTCTCATGGACGAGATTGGACGATGGGTGATCGAAGAAGCCTGCCGCCAAGCAACGAGATGGCCGTCTTCACTGACGGTCGCCGTGAACCTGTCGCCGGCGCAGTTCCTGAGCGGTTCGCTCACGGACACGGTTGCTCAGATCGTCGACGCAGTCGGAATCCGCGCCGACCGGCTTGAGCTCGAGATTACCGAAACCGTTCTTCTCGAGCAAACCGTCGACAACATTGACACACTGAATACCCTGAATGTCCTCGGGATAAGGATCGCGCTAGACGATTTCGGCACCTACTACTCCTCGTTGAGTTACCTTAAGAACTTCCCGTTCGACACATTGAAGATAGACCGATACTTCATAAAAGACTTAGAAACCGATCGAAAAAGTCAGACGATCGTGCGATCGATCATAGGCATGGCGCACGGCTTGGGGATAAGCGTCACCGCGGAGGGAGTTGAAACGCCGGGACAAGCACAGTGGCTGATCAGGGAAGACTGTGATTACCTCCAGGGCGATTTCCTGGGACGGCCACTCGGAGCCGAGGCGACGCGCGATTTCATCAGGCGATCTCCCAAGGAACTAATACGCGAAAGTGGGGACGAAATCTGGCGATCCAGCGTCCGGCCCCATGCATAGCGGCGTGGACGAAACTGAGGGGTCGCATCGCTTGACTAACATGCAGCCAGAAACGAGTGAGGAACGCCAATGAATATTGCTTCTCATGACGAAGATGGCGAAGCAGTCTTTGAGACAATGATCCAGATCGATTTGGACGTCAAAACTTTTATGTCTGATTGGATACTCTGCGATCAACTCTCGACCTACTCGGCGCGGATGATCAGCCATAACAGAACTGACTCCGTACGGCATTCAAACCTCTTTTCCTCTGCGTTGAACGAATTATTGGAGGTCGCCTTTCGTACGCGGCATTACGGCGGTGAAATAGCCTGTAGAGTGTCCCGCCGGGGTGAGACGGACAGGATCGAACTGACATTCCCTTGCATGCCCGAAGAACGACAATTCTTTGAAGAAGCGGTGTTTCAAATTACGGGATCCGAGGCAATGGAGCGCTATCTCAACTCAGTGTCCGGAGACCTCGCGCCCAGTCGTGAAGTCGTTCTCTTGGAACTCGCCATCGACTACAACGCGACCCTTCGAGTCGAGCAAGTCGGCGCTGAAATCATCACTCTTGTCGTCGATCTTCCGCTTGAGGGCATGCCAAGTTGAGCGCGTACAACCTTTTCCCGCGTTTCAGAGCGCAATACGATGCAAACGATCAGGAGTTCTCGATATCGGGAATACTGCGGCCCCAGTCGATCGATGAGCTTGCGCCCAGCATTGCCCTGTTGAAGGAATCAATCGCTCGTGTACGCGGCACTCTGTACGTAAACGTCAAACGATTGACGCAAATGAACAACACCGCATTTCATGCTTTCTCGCGGGTCATTATTGACGCCTGTCGCGCTCGACCAGATCTCAGGTTCGTACTCGTAACGTCAAGCGTTGTCGGGTGGACGACCAGAAAATTCGGGCGCCTGAACGGAATCGAAGCGAACATCACGGTTCAAGAGTATGACAGTGATTTCTATCCGGGGCAGAGCTTCCTCGAAGAAGGCGGGTTCATTCCGATCCTCCGCACACAGACGAAGATGACTTGGCGCCACGAGCGCACAATCTTGCCGCGACACGGCATGCAACCCGGTATCGTCATGGCCGACATCTGTTGCGGAATTGGTGATTTCGCCGTACTCGCGCAGAAAGAATTTCAGCCGTCACGGATTGTCGCTCTCGACCATTCCAGATCAAGCCTTGCTTATGCGCGAAGCGTGGCTGCGGCGTTCGATATCGGAGGAATTGAATATACCTATGGCGACGCGTCAGAAATGCTGCTCGACCAAGATCAGTTTGACTTGGTCACATGCCGACACTCCCTGCAGGTGTTCAACAAGCCCGAACTGATTCTCAAGGAACTCTTTCGCATCTGCAAGCCGGGCGGACGCGTCTACATCACGAATGAAAAGAACTCGCACTGTCTGGGCGAACCGCGCGCCGATAGCATCCAGTGGACCTATAATGAAGTCGCCAAGCTTTGGGCGCACTTCCAGATGGATATCGAGCTTGGCCCCAAAAGCCGTCGATACCTGGTCGAAGCGGGGTTCGAAGACGTTCGAGTCGAGTCTTTCGTGGTCACCAACCACGACGGCGATCCGCAGGACTTCGCAGATGTCGTCGCGGCATGGGAGAACGTCTATGCAGGCGAGATGGCGACAAAGCGAGGTGACCCGCCGGCGTTCATCAGACGGTTCCGACAGGGTTTCCAGGATCACATTTTCGCTGCGCTCCACCCCAAGGGATATGCCGGCTGGCCAATCTGGGTTGCATCAGGACGTAAGCCACTGTGAGCGACCCGCATGCCATTTCCCCCAAACCCTGGTCCGTTTTCCGGCCTAACAGCTTCCGCGCGAAATTCATAATCGTTGTAGGCGGGGCGGTGCTCTTCGACCTCCTGGTCGGTGGGAGCGTCGCCCTGTGGAACGTCAACCGGCTTTCCCGCGACGCGACGTATCAGATCGAGAGCGGCCTCACCAAGGCGAGCCAGGAGTACCTCCAGAATTATATCGAGACGACTGCTCTGCGCGCCGATCTCCTGTTCGATCAAATGCACTCCGAGGTTACCGCACTTGCAGGCTCCATGCAGAGACTGATCGATCATCCAGAGGCGAAGGAGGCAATCGGCAACGCGCTGGCGACGGACTCCTATTTCAATGCGCCGCTTATACATGACCCCGAGGGAAACTGGATGCAGAGCCCACAAGGGTCGCCTTCGGTCTTGAGTATCTGGGGATATCTTCTCTCCCCCGATGGCCGACCGAAGCCCGAAATTCTCCACAAAATTCAGGAGAGTGCGGCGTTCGACATTTTTGGCCCAAGCCAAATGGCAACAGGCGCCAGGAAGTTGCAGGTCTATTACGTTGGACCGAAGGCAGCACCTATCATGCGCACGACTCCTTACTCCGATCAGGCGCAAACCTTCGACAAGCTCTATCCGGGCCACAACAACGCAAATTTCTGGGATTTCTTCTTTCCTGGCGTCTACGAGGGCTGGCAGGGGTGGATCAGGGACCCGAATTCGCGCCCCGTGAAAGGCGATGACATCACGGCGACTGCCCCATATATCGATGCGATTACCGGTAAGCTCATAGTGAGTTTCTTCCATCCGCTCTGGACGAAGGACCGCAAGGATGTCGCCGGCATGGTCGCTTCCGACGTAACGCTCGATCAGCTCGCTGAAATCGTCGAAAGCGTGAAGGTCGCTGAGACGGGCTTCGGTTTTCTCACCATGTCGAATGGCAATGTGCTCGCGATCAAGCCCGAAGGCGAGAAAACGCTCGGGCTCAAGATTGCAAGCGGTGCGGCGGGTCAAGGCGTTACCGGACTCGATCGCTCGCTCAAAAAGAGTACGCATTCGGCCGTTGCGGCGCTCGAACTTCCTGCCGACGACAAGACGGTCATCAAGCATATTTCGATTTGGGAGGAGGATGGCGAAGCCGAACCTCACATCGTCGCGCTTCGCCGACTGGAGGCAGTCAATCTCTGGAATAGCACGGGGTCCATCACAGCCGAAAACCAGATGCTCGGCTTCGTTGTCCCGGAGCGGGAAATCTATGCTTCCCTGCTTGCAGCGCAACAGAGCATTTCCAGCGCGACCAACCGGATCCTGGTCTCCCAGATCATCGCAATTATCATTTCGCTCCTGATTGTCTTTGCGGCTGTCTTCGGAATCTCAAAGCGGATCACCGCAGGCCTCAGCGCGCTTGCAGCAGCCGCAAAGCGGCTCCAGGCACAAGACTATTCAGTTCGAGTAAGCATTCCGACGCATGACGAAGTGGGAGAGGTGGGGGTCGCGTTCAACCGGATGGCGGAGGAGATCAGCTTCCATACGGAAAATCTCGAGCAAATCGTCGATGAAAGAACGAAGGAGCTTGAAGACGCAAATCAGGAGATTTCCGCCCTCAACAGCAAATTGCGAGATGAGAACCTCCGCCTTGGTGCAGAGCTTGCAGTTGCCAAACATATCCAGATGATGGTTCTGCCGAGAGCCAGCGAACTCGAAGCCATCCACGGGGTCGAAATCGCAGCTTATATGCGGCCGGCCGACGAGGTCGGCGGCGACTACTACGACGTCTTGCAAGAGGGATCGCGAGTCAAAATCGGGATCGGCGATGTGACAGGCCACGGGCTCGAAAGCGGTGTGCTGATGCTGATGGTTCAATCCGTTGCACGCGCGCTGCAGGAGACTGGCGAGGACAATCCACGTCAGTTTCTCGATCGACTGAACAGAGCCATCTATAAAAATATCGAACGGACCAACACCGACAAGCATCTCTCGCTGGCCTTTCTTGACTTTGAGAATGGGAGGGTGACCCTGTCAGGGCAGCATGAGGAGGTTCTCGTCGTTCGTGCAAATGGAGAGATCGAGCGTATCGATACCGCCAATCTTGGTCTGCCGATCGGCCTCGAACGCAACATCTTGCCGTTTATCGCAACGCGCGACATTCCGTTCAACAGCGGCGATGTGATCGTGCTCCACACGGATGGTGTGACCGAGGCGGAAGATCAGGAGGGAAAATTGTTCGGTTTGATACGCCTCTCTAACAGTGCGCGCCACTATCATCGCAGGAGCGCCGAGGAGATCAAAACTGGAATTATTGAGGACCTGATGGCGCATATCGGAACACAGAAAATCCACGACGACATCACGCTCGTGATCATGAGGCACAAGTAGGAATGACAACACTGTTCGGAACAGCCGACTTTGCAATTGGAATGAGAGAGAGCGTCAGCCGCGTGCGATTGTTCGATGGACCTCTCGACCTGAGTTGGCATCATTGCGCTACTACTTCGGACTTCATCGCGGACGTTTTTGCCCTGCGCTTCCAGTCTTCTCGCAACGACTACAGGGAAGTGCGACACAGCATTGGCTATCTAGTCAACGAACTGATTGAAAATGCGGTCAAGTTTCGTGCGCCAGGCGAGATCACCATCGAGGCGGCCATAGAATCGGAAAGTTTTAAAATCAAGGTTTCGAATGTTGTTGACGTCGAAACGACCGCTAAATTTCAAAATCTTCTGTCGGAGATCACAGCCGGCGATCCGGGTGAGCTCCTGATCCAGCGAATCGAGGAGAATGCCGCGGACCCTCAGACAACAAATTCCGGTCTTGGATTGCTGACGTTGATGAGCGACTATGGCGCGAGCCTGGCTTGGGTCTTCAGCCCCGCCGACGAAAGGGACCAGGTTCGCCTGGAAACATATGCTTCAATTGTGGTATCATCAGAAACTTATAACTAAAACGAAATGAAGACAAAATCGTGGACATAACAACGACAAATTATCGCGTGTGGAACGAAGGAAGCGATGTTTATTTTGACGGCGTAATGAGGTTGTCCAGTTCTGAGGCCTATGCGCCCATTTTGCAGCTAATGATGAATGTCCTTACCTCCAATCCTACTACTATAACGATACATGTATCAGACTTGGAGTTCCTTAACTCGTCGGGCATCAATTTATTGGCCAAATTTACCATAGAGGTCAGAAAGCATCCAGAGATCCAACTCATTGTCCGGGGAAGCTCGGAAATACCTTGGCAGTCGAAATCGCTGCCAAATCTCAAAAAACTACATCCTGCGATGGTACTCTTCGTTGGCTGACGGGCGGGTTTATCCAGGCGTCAAAGACCATTCGGCTACACTTTCCGGACGTCTGCCTTTTGAGATGCGAATCGAAGAGGACGGGAGCGGGCTCATACGCTCTGGCATCCGGCTGAATGCCGCTTCCGAGGCGGCGGCCGAAAGGCCGGTCAGGGTCATGACTTCCGGTACGGCTGAACGTCGGCGTTGGAGACGCCATATCGCGGCTCCAAACCAGGACCGTTCCGTCCTTACGCTGCCTGCACGTTTTTCGAGATCCGCGCCCACTCCGGAATCCAGTCGCGGTGCGCGGCGAGCAGGTCGTCGACAAGCGACCAGATCTGGTCGAGATCGAGCTCGGCGGCGGTATGCGGATCCATCATCGCCGCGTGATAAAGATGCTCGCGGTTTTCCGTCATCAAGGCCGCGACAGTCAGTTCCTGCACATTGACATTGGTGCGGATGAGCGCCGTCAGTTGCGGCGGCAAGGTGCCGATGAAGGTCGGCTGGATGCCGGACGCATCGACCAGGCACGGCACTTCGGCCGCGCAATTTTCCGGCAGCGAGGTGATGCAGCCATTGTTGCGGACATTGCCGTAAATAACTGAGGGCTCGCCAGTCCAGACCGAGTTCATGATCGAGGAAGCATATTCATGGCTCTCCTCGATCTCGATGTTCTCGGCGCTCCGGTAGGCGGCCGCCTGCCCTTTCCACCGCTCGATCTGCTCGATGCAGCGCTTGGGATATTCATCGAGCGGAATGCCGAATTTCTCGATCAGATCGGGCCTGCCGTCCTTGATGAAATAGGGCGTGTATTCGGCGAAATGCTCCGAGCTTTCGGTGACGAAATAGCCGAGGCGGGTCAGCATCTCGTAACGCACCTTGTTCGGGCAGCGCGGATTCCAGTGGCTGGGTTTCGGAAATCGCCCGTCGCGGTAGCCGCGCACGAGATCCGGATAAAGGTCGCGGTAGCTGCCATCGGCCTGCCGATGCTCGAATTTCAGGTAGAAGGCCATGTGGTTGATGCCGGCGGCACGGTAACGGATTTCATCGAGCGGGATTTCGAGATCTCGGGCGAGTTCAAAAGCCGTTCCCTGCACCGAATGGCAGAGACCGACCTGCTTGATGAGCGGATACTTTTCCGCAATCGCCCAGGTGTTGATCGCCATCGGGTTGACGTATTGCAGGAGGATGGCGTCGGGGCAGATTGCCATCATGTCTTCGCAGATTTTCCAGAGATGCGGCACGGTGCGCAAACCCCGCATGATGCCGCCAACGCCGAGCGTATCGGCGATCGTCTGGCGCAGGCCGTATTTCTTCGGCACCTCGAAATCAGTGACCGTGCAGGGCTCGTAGCCGCCGATCTGGAAGGCAACGACGACGAAATCCGCGCCTTCCAGGGCCTTGCGCTGGCTGGAATGCGTCTCGATGGTCGCCGCAGCGCCAAGCGTCTTGACCAGCTTTCCGGCGACGATCTCGCTTTCTTCCAGGCGCTGCGGATTGACGTCCATCAGCGCGATGGTAGCGCCCGAAAGAGACGGCCGCTGCAGCACATCGCCGATGACATTCTTCATGAAGACGGTGGAACCGGCCCCGATGAACGTGATTTTGGGTTGTCTCGTCATGAATTGCGCCTCTTGTCTGCGATTATGCGGCTACCTCGAACGCGGCCTTGACGAGCCGTTCAGTGTAGGCGGTCCTCGGATGGGAAAGAACCTCGTCGACGGGTCCCTCCTCGACGATTTTACCGTGCTGCATCACCACGACCCGATGACAGAGCGCGCGTACGACCTTGAGATCGTGGGAAATGAAGAGATAGCTCAGGCCGCGCTCATCCTGCAGCTTGCGCAGGAGGTCGATGATCTGGGCCTGAACGGAGAGATCGAGCGCCGATGTCGGCTCGTCGAGCAGGATGAATTCCGGCTCGAGTGCGATTGCCCGCGCAATAGCGATGCGCTGGCGCTGTCCGCCGGAAAACTCGTGCGGAAAGCGCGACAGGATGTTGTGCGGAAGCCCGGCGCTGACAAGCGCCTGCTCCACGCGCTGCAGCCGATCACTTTTGTTGTCGCCGAGCCGATTGACGATCAGCCCCTCCTCGATGATCTGGCCGACCGACATGCGCGGATTGAGCGAGGAGAACGGATCCTGAAAGACGACCTGCATGCGCGATCTGAGCGGCCGCATCTGGTCACGTGTCCTTGCGTGGATCGGTTCGCCGTCGAAGAAGATTTCGCCGCCGTCGGCCGTCAGAAGCTTCACCAGCGCCTGCCCGAACGTCGTCTTGCCGGACCCGGATTCGCCGACCAGCCCCAGCGTTTCGTACCGGTGAAGCTTTAGGCTGAGGCTGTCGACGGCGACGAGTTCCTTGAGCCGCGGCTTGAAGAACCCGCCATGCTTCAGCATGAACGACACCCGCACATTGCTGCCCTCGAGAATGACGGCTGAGTCCACCGGCGTCGGATTGGCCATGCCCTTTGGTTCGGACGCCAGAAGATGGCGCGTATAGGGATGCTGCGGGTTCTTGAAGAGCGCTTCAGTGGTGTTGTGCTCCTTCACCTCGCCCTGGCTCATGACATAGACGTAGTCGGAAAACTGGCGAACGACCGTCAGATCGTGAGTGATCAGGATTACCGCCATACCTAGCTTCTGCTGCAGATCACGGATGAGGTTGAGGATCTGCGCCTGCACGGTGACGTCGAGTGCCGTCGTGGGTTCGTCGGCGATGAGTACGTCCGGATTATTGGCGAGCGCCATGGCGATCATGACGCGCTGGCGCTGACCGCCTGAAAGCTGGTGCGGATATTGGTTGAAGCGGCTTTCCGGGTCCGGAATCTGCACCTGCCGCAACAGCTCCAGCGTACGCTCCGCTGCTTGCCTGCGGCTCATCTTCTGATGAACGCGGATCGCCTCGATGATCTGCGCGCCGACCGTGTAGACCGGATTGAGCGAGCTCATCGGCTCCTGGAATATCATCGAAATGCGGTCGCCGCGCAGCGCCAGGCGCTGCCGGTCGGAGAATTTCAGCACATTCTTCCCATCATATTCGATCCGCGAGTGCACGGCCACGGTGGCGCGCTTGGTGAGCAAGCCCATGACCGTGCGCGCCGTCACCGACTTGCCGGAGCCGGATTCTCCCACCACAGCGATGGTCTCGCCGCGATAGAGCTGAAACGAGACATCCTTGACCGCGTCGACGGTTCCGCCTTCTACCTTGAAGGTCACCGCGACATTGCGGGCGTCGATGATCGGACTGCCGGTCCTCACCGCATGATCGTGACGTTCGTCCGGCGCCATCGAGGTCTTTTCCGTCAGAGCCATGGTGCCGGCCTTCTCAATAGGGATCGACGGCGTCGCGAAGACCATCGCCCAGCGCATTGAACGAAAAGACGGTGACCAGCACGAAACCCACGGGGGCAAGGATCCAGGGATAGGACCCAATGACGGAGTATGTCGCGGTATCCTGCAGCATCAGCCCCCAGGAGATCAGCGGCGGCTTCACCGCGAAACCGAGGAAGCCGAGGAAGGATTCAAGCAGCACGACATTGGGGATCGCCAGCGTGACGGCGACGATGACGTGGCTCATGACGTTGGGGAAAATATGCTGAAAGATGATCCGGCGGTCGGTTGCGCCGATCGCCATCGCCGCCCGCACATAGTCGATCCGCGCCAGCGCCAGCGTCTTGCCTCGAACTTCGCGCGACAGCTGTGCCCAGCCGAGCGCCGACATCACGAAGATGACGAACGCGAGGAAGACATTGGTCGGCGCCGTCACCGGAATCAGCGAGGTGAGCGCGAGATAGAGCGGCAGTTGCGGAAAGGCGAGCACCAGTTCGACGAAGCGCTGCACCCATGCGTCGAACCTTCCGCCGAAATATCCGGACACCATGCCGACCGTCGTGCCGACTACCGTGATGATGAACACCACGGTCAGGGCGATCATCAGCGAAATGCGCGAGCCGTAGATGATGCGCGACAGCACATCGCGGCCGAACTTGTCGGTGCCGAGGAAATTGACCGGGCTTCCGTCGGTGGCGCCGAAGAAATGCCGCTGCGCCGGGATCAGTCCGAATAGCCTGTAGCCGAACCCCTTGACAAAAAAGCCGAGCGTCTGCGGGTTATCGTAGTCGGGACCGACGATCGGCTGGAACGTGACGGGGTCGAATTCATCTGTTTCACGAATCGGATAGCTGCGCGGCGGAAAGACGAAGTTCCCCTCCCGATCCGTCATGCTGATTGTCTGCGGCGGCGCGAAACCGACGCCGGTCAGTTTCGGATCGACGGGTGCGAAGAACTCCGCGAAAATCGTCATGATCATCAGGAGGCAGACAAGGATCAGCCCTATCATGCCGGTCCAGGATCGCTTCAGACGGCGCCAGACAAGCGCGGTATAGGTTTCATTGCCGTTGCCTTTGGCCGGCGGCACGGAGGCGAAGATTATGGATTGGACGTCGGCTTTCATGCGTCGGCCCCTCCCCCAAGACGAACGCGCGGGTCAAGTGCCGCGAGCAGCATGTCGGCGATGGTGTTGCCGACGATCAGCGTCACCGACAGAACCAGCATGAAGGTCGCCGTGACATAGACGTCGCCGACCCACATCGAGCCGACGATGGCCGGGCCGACCGTAGGCAGGGCGAAGATGATCGCGGTCTCGATCTCGCCGGTCAGCATGTAGGGCAGCACGACGCCCTGATACATGACGAGCGGATGCAGCGCGTTCGGCACGGCGTGGCGCATGACCACCGCGCCCTCGCTCAGGCCCTTGGCCCGAGCCGTTTCGACATATTGGGCGTTCAGCGTATCGAGAAGATTGCCCCGCATGACGCGCATGTTGTAGGCGAGCCCGCCCAAAGTGGCGATCGCGATGACCGGCCAGACATGCTTGACCAGGTCGACGAACTTGCCCCACGACCAGGGCGCCCCGCCGTAGCGAGCGGAATGGAAACTGTTGATCTCAGTGACATTGAAGTGGAACACCAGGATATAGACGATAATCAGCGCCATCAGGAATCGCGGTATCGTCATGCCGAGAAACGAGATGCCCGACAGCAGGCTGTCCACCCAGGAATATTGCCGGGTTGCCGCCAAAACGCCGAAGGTGATGCCGATCACCGAAGCCAGGATATGGCAGACGAGCGCCAGCGCCAGCGTACGGGGCAAACGTTCGCCGACCACATCGGCGACAGGCTTGTTGTAGAAGAGACTGTGGCCGAAATCGCCGCGGGTGACGATGCCCGTGATCCAGTTGACGTACTGGAGGGGCAAGGGCTTATCGAGGCCATGCGCGATCTTGTAGGCCTGCGCCTGGGCGTCGGCCTTTTCGAAGGATGCGCCACCCTGGTTGATCAGTTGGGAGCGCACATAGTCGCTGTAGTCGCCCGGCGGGGCCTGGATGATCGCGAACGTCACGACGCTCAGGACGAAGAGGACAGGAATCGCCGAGGCGATACGCACAAGCAGAAATCTGAACATGATCGTGTTTGCTTCTCTTGTGGCTCGTGGCGATCTGCTCCTTCACGAGGCGCGGTATCTCCACGGTTCAATTCGCAACCTCACCTCCGGCGGATGCTCGCCGGAGGGGAAATCGACTGCGGTCAGTTGATCGGACCGCCTTCACCGGGCTTGCCCGGAAGCTGCTCGGGGAACAGCTCGTAGTCGCCCTGCTTGTCGGCAGCGACGAAGACCCGTTCACGGATGATCGTGTCCTCCGCCCAATTGAACATGAAGATCGGCACGCCTTCCGGAATGTTGGAGAAGCGCTTGTTGATGATGAGCGCACCCGGATATTCTGTCAGGCCGATCGTATCGAGATTCGTCGTCGAGACCTTCTGGAACTGCTTCATCAGATCAGCCCGCTCGTCATTGTCGTTGCTGGAGATGAACTTGTTGACGACGTCCACGAGTTCCTGTTCGAACGGCATCAGATCGACCGTGCCGTCCGTTCCTGCCCTGTGATGCCAACTCGTGCGCGGACCGGTCGGGGCAAGCTGGGTCGTGTTCTGCACAACTGAGGTCTGTTCCTGCTCGTTGCGGCGAACAAGCCAGTCGAAGCGCCCGGCATACTGGGTTGCGTCGCGCTTCGCGCCATCGATTGTGTTGAGCACGACCTTGAGGCCAAGCTGTTCCATCTGGCCGACCAGACCTTCCGCGAGATTGCGATCGGTGCTGTAGTCGGAATTCACCAGAAGCACGATCTGTACGTCCGAGCCGCCAGCTGTACCGGCCGGAAAGTTGACGGCGCCGTTGCCGTCCGTGTCCTTCAACCCGACCTTCTCCAGCAGCGCCTTGGCGCCTTCCAGATCGAACGGGTAGTACACCGTCGAGGCGCGGTCGTAAAAGCTCGTGCCAGAGGAAATGCCGCCGGGATAGATCGCGGTGAAGGGTCCTTTGACGAGGGATTCGCCGAGTTTCTTGCGATCGATGGCCATGGTCACGGCCTTACGGAAATCGACGTTGCGGTTGAGCTCGCGTACGGCCTGCGCCCGCTCGTCCGGCTCGCCCCAGCCATTGGCTGAAAAGTTCGTGCGCAGATTGTAGCCGATCAGCCGGGCGCCAAAGGCCAGCCGCGCGGGAGCCGTTTCCTGTGCGGCGCGCTTCAGCGATTCCACGAAATTTTCAGGTTGCTCCAGGTTCGAGATATCGCCGGACCCGGCGATCGCCTGCACGTCACGATCGGCCCAGGTCGAAAGCTTGTAGTGCAGTTCGTTGAGATAGGGCAGCTGATTTCCCTCTTCGTCCACCTTCCAATAGTAAGGATTGCGGCGAAGCACGATGACGTCGTCCGAACGGTATTCGATAGGCACCCAGGCGCCCATGACGGGCATATTCAAGTATTCCGGCGGAAAGCCGTTCTTGTACTCGTCGTAGGTGGTGCCCGCATATTTCGGATGCTTGGTCTTCAAAATGTGCGAGGGGCCAGGGCAGAAGGTTCCATAGGCCATCGCATAGAGATGCTGGCGCGGGAACGCGTCCTTAAAAGTCCATTCGATCGTATATTTGTCTACCGCCTTCAGGGTGGTGCCTTCTCCGAACGTTTCCGGTGTTGCACCGTTCAGCGGCGAGACGTTCGGATCGACGACATTGTCGTCCCAATAGAACATCACGTCATCGGCGTCGAAGGGATCTCCGTCGGACCACTTTGCGCCTTCGATCAACTTCATCGTCAGTGTGTGGCCGTCTTCCGACCACTCCCAGCTCCGGGCAAGATTGGGCAGCGGCTCGACGTCTTTGGCATCGACCTGGAAGAGCGGCGCGGTGCGCGTCAGGCATTCGAACATCGCAATGTCAATGCCGCCCCAGCCTTGCGTCTGCCCGGCACTGTAGTTCCAGCCTTCCGGCCGGCCGCCGATGACGTGGCGCATCGTGTCGCCATAGACGCCTATCCCGTCGGGCATGTTGCCTGTCTTGAAGACCATCGGCTCCTTCGGCAGCCGCTCGGCCAACGGAGGCAGTTTCCCGGTCTTGACGAATTTTTCGGTGACCCACTCCGGCTCGCGATATTCGGATAGCGCCTTGAATTCCAGAATTGAATCGCGCGGCACGTAATTGATCTTGCCTTGCGCCGGAAACGGCGGCTGTTCCGGCACGATCGTCGGCTCGGAGGCCACGGCCTGGATCGCGAACGCCGATACACCAAACAGGAGCGCGGCGGCGGTTTTCATGCGGCCAAAAATGTTCATTGTCCTGGTCTCTCCCTTATGCTTCGGGCCTGCCGCGATGGCATGGCTCTCCTCCTACAAGCATTCGATCGAAGCGGTATTCCGCTTTCTCAGAAGCGGTATTCCGCTTTCTCGGATGACAGTGCCGTGCTGCCCGAGCGCATTCGCCGAGGCACGATCCTGGCCGCCCGGTTTTCCGGAACATTGGCTTATCGCAACCAATGTCTCAGCCGGCCGCGCGCAATGCGTCCTTTTCGGCCCTGATCTCTTCGATCGAGCGAACCTCGCGGCGGGCAACGCCCTTCCATTCCCGCGTTTTTACCGTCGCGCGGCTCAGCCGCTCCTTGGCGCTGTCGATCGCATGGGCGAATTGCGGCAGCCATTGCGCTTGCGCCACAACCATCTCGTCGACCATCTGCCAGACCTCTTCCGGCGTGCAGATGGCGCCAACCAGCGGATCGTGCAGCACGGCCAGTTTCAGGAGGTCGATGTCGCCGGAGATTGCCGCGTGGACGGACAGGCGCTGGACATTAATCGACGAAATGCAGGTCGCGGCGCAGGCTTCCGGAAGCGTGATGCCGGCCACCATGTTGATGCCGAAGCGATCGACGAAACCAGGCGATTCGATGATTGCATCGGACGGAAGATTGGTGATGACGCCTTCGTTCTTGACGTTGAAGTGACCGCGATAGACCCGACCGGTCTCGAGCGCCTCCAGTATGTGGCTGGCGTGCTCGTTCGAGCGGCGCCCGGGATCGAAGGGCTTTCCCGCATCTTCGAGGAATTGCGGGAACTCGGTTTCGAACCAGTTCCGGGTTTCGGTCGAATAGCGCAGATAACCGCCGGTTTCGCCGTGGATCCAGTCCGACATATCGATCCACTTGGCAGTCTCCTCAGGCCGTTTGCGATACCAGGGTAGATATTCCGACAGGTGGCCGTTACTTTCGGTCGAATAGACGCCGAAGCGCTTCAACACGTCGATCCTGAGTTTCTCCTGCCGCGAGAAGACCGGATGCGCCTCGAAGGCGGCGACGAGCTCATCCCTGCCGATCTTGCGGCCCTTGACGCGAACGTCGACGAACCAGGTCTGGTGGTTGATGCCGGAGCAGACATAGTCGAGCTCGCCTTCCCCGGCGCCGAGGATCTCGGCAATCTGCTCGGCCCCATGCTGGACCCCATGGCAGAGACCGACCGTATCGACCTTGCCGAATTCGATCGCCGCCCAGGTGTTCATCGCCATCGGGTTGGCATAGTTCAGGAATTTGGCGCCTGGCTCGGCCAATTCGCGAATGTCCTTGCAGAAATCCAAAATGACCGGGATGTTGCGCTGGCCGTAGAGAATGCCACCGGCGCAGATCGTATCGCCGACGCACTGGTCGACGCCGTATTTCAAGGGGATGCGGATATCGTCGGCATAGGCGGCGAGACCTCCGACGCGCACACAGCTAATGATGTAGCGCGCGCCCTCGATCGCCTTGCGGCGGTCCGTCGTCGCGGTCACCCGTGCAGGAAGCTGACTCGACTTGACGATCCGCAGGAGAATTGACTCGATCATCTTGAGATTGTGCTCGCTGATGTCGGTCAGTGCGAACTCGATGTCGCGCAGCTCCGGGACACACAAAATGTCCGTGAACAGCTTCTTGGTGAAACCGACGCTGCCCGCGCCAATGATTGCGATCTTAAATCTGCTCATTCGAACCTTCTCCGCAAGCGGATTGGACGATAGGTAAAATCGGTTCGTAGAAATCCAGTCCAGGCGTGTTATTCGGAAGACACGCAACCAAGCGGCGTGCAACCGGGGTTTCATCCTCATCTCTTTTGTTTTTTGGTCAATATGCGTAAGATCACGCCCCTCCGGTAGGGCGTAGATGTGCTTTGTAGGGTAATTTTGTGCTGCAAAAACTCGTCGACCTTGGACCGGTGATGAAAATGATTTCCCTGCCGCGCGCTCGGCAGCGATTGCACACCATGCCGACGAGCACCGGCTACGACGTGAGAACGGATGCCGGCTATAGCTGGGATGGCCGCAGGCGCGGGCAGACGCCGTTCACAGTGATACAGCACACCATCAGCGGCACCGGAAACCTGCGTTACGGAACCAGGTCCTACCGCATCGCTCCGGGCGAGACGATGCTGTTGGTTGTTCCGCATTCGCACCGCTACTGGGTCGAAAAAGGCGGGCGCTGGGAGTTTTTCTGGATATCGATGCATGGGGCGGAAGCGTTGCGCATCCATAGAGAAGTCCTAGCAACGAAAGGACCGGTGTTCAGCCTTCGGGCAGCGACCGTCGATAATCTGGCCGACTGCGCCTACCGGCTGGTCAAAGGCGACGGCTCAACGCCGGCACGCGCCTCGGCAATTTCCTACGAGGCGGCCATGGCACTCTATGACGACGTGTTCGAACTGCACGGAAATGACGTGGCGGAGAATTCGGTAGTGCGTCAGGTGACTGACTATATCGGTGCGCATCTGCATCTGCCGTTGCCGGTCGATGAGCTGGCGCGGCTTTCCGGTCTCAGTCGCGCGCATTTCTCACGTGTGTTCGCAGCGCATGAAGGTATTCCTCCGGCTGAGTTCGTCCTCAACAGACGCCTCGACCGCGCCGCAAAGCTACTGACCATGTCCGCCGACCTTCCGGTGAAGGATATTTCCGGCATGTGCGGCTTCGAAGATCCCAACTACTTCGCCAAGGTATTCCGACGTGGCTTCGGCGTCAGTCCGACAGAATTCAGAACCACTGGCATGTATGCAAGCGCCGGTTATCAGCAGGGGCAGATTTTGGACAGATGACAAATAGCGCTGACCTGTCACCCTTTGATGGCTGCTTTTAGCGCGAGAGAGACCGTCAACCTGGTCACTCGGACATCGGCTTTCAGGAGGCGGCAAAGCTAGCCTTGTAAGCAAAAAGCGTCCCGAAAGGCGCCTCTCAATAGCTTGATTCCCTTGAGAGAACTTGGAGCGGATGAAGCGATTCGAACGCTCGACCCCAACCTTGGAAACGTCTATTTCTGCCAACGCCGCCTTATCCGAATCTTCGCTGCCAATCCGAGATGATCAAGACCAGAAATGATGCAGGTTCTTCTGGACCAGCGTGGCAGCTGAGCAGACGCAGCTTCCTGGCTTCTGCATATGGACCCTCTTGGGTAATTGATAATTGCGCCGTCATGCTCCAAAACAGGTCGGCAGACCCGCGAGGATGGTTTCGTGCGGGGTCGTCCACGGTCCTCAGGCGAGAATTCCAAAAGACGTTCAACAATGACCCAGCACGTACAAAATGCTCGAATTCTCATGTACAGCCACGACACGTTCGGGCTCGGCCACTTGCAGCGCTGCCGGACGATCGCGCATTCGCTGGTCGAGGATTTCCGCGGACTTCAGGTGCTTATCATTTCGGGTGCGACTATCGCTGGCGCCTTCGACTACCGCGCCCGTGTCGACTTCGTGAAGATCCCCAGCGTCATCAAGTTGCGCAACGGCGAATACACCTCGCTGGAAAAGGATATCGATCTGCATGAGACGCTAAGGATGCGCCAGTCGATCATCCGCCACACAGCCGAGACCTTCCGGCCGGATATCTTCATCGTCGACAAGGAACCGCTTGGCCTGCGCGGTGAGATCGAGGACACGCTGTCCTACCTTAAGACGCGGGGCACCACGCTCGTGCTCGGCCTGCGCGAGGTGATGGACGCGCCGCATCTGCTCGAAGCAGAGTGGGCACACAGGGATGTGATGCGCAAGATAGGCCTGTTCTACGACAAGGTCTGGGTCTATGGTCCGCCGGATTTCTACGATCCGCTGATCGGTTTGGACGTGCCGCCGGCTGTCAGGGCAAAGATGAAGTTCGTCGGTTTCCTGCAACGGAGCCTGCAGAAGAACGAGTTGCCCGGCCACCGGCCCGACGGCGATTATATCCTCGTTACCACCGGTGGCGGCGGTGACGGCGGCGACCTGATCCACAGTGTCATCGATGCCTATCAGCAGGATCCGCAATTGCAGCATAGGGCGCTGATCGTGCTTGGGCCTTACATGCCGGCGCGCAAGCGCAACAAGCTGCTCAAGAAGGGGGCCAAGATCCCCTATATCAAGATCATCGAGTTCGACAACCGCATGGAAGATCTCATTGCCGGCGCTAAGGCGGTCGTGGCGATGGGCGGTTACAACACCTATTGCGAGATACTGTCTTTCGACAAGCCGGCGCTGATCGTGCCGCGCGTCAAGCCCCGCGAGGAACAACTGATTCGAGCACGGCGCGCAGCCGAACTCGGCCTCATTGAGATGCTTTTGCCGGAAGAAGCCGAGGATTCCCAGCGGTTTGCCAATGCGCTGGAGGTGCTGCCGGCCCGGCCCGGCCCATCGCAGAGCCATCCGCATCTGACGCTGGAAGGGCTGCCTCACATTTCTGAAATCGTCTCGGAACTGCTCGACCGGCGGGGCGGCCATCACCTTTCGGTCATTGAAGGCATGATCTGAGTTGCAACATCGCAAGATCGTCGTGGTTCTGAAGGGCTATCCGCGGCTGTCGGAAACCTTCATCGCGCAGGAACTGCTCGGTCTGGAGCGTGCGGGGTTCGACCTGATACTCTTCGCGCTCAGGCGGCCGACCGACGCAAAACGCCACCCCGTGCATGACGAGATCAAAGCGCCCGTCCATTATCTGCCGGAATATCTGCATGAAGAGCCGCTGCGCGTGGTTCGCTCCCTGTTTGCTTATCTGCTTCGGCCGGGCTTCTGGCGCGCGCTCGGATCGCTGGCTATCGACCTCGGCCGCGACTTTACGCGTAATCGCGCGCGCCGCTTCGGGCAAGCGCTCGTGCTGGCGGCCGAATGGCCGGAAGACGCGGGCTGGCTGCACGCACATTTCGCGCATACACCGGCATCGGTGACGCGCTATGCCAGCCAGCTTCGTGGCCTGCCCTGGAGTTGCTCGGCCCATGCCAAGGACATCTGGACTTCGGCGGACTGGGATCTGGCTGGCAAGCTTTCCTCGGCCCGCTGGACGGTAACTTGCACGAAAACCGGCTTCGACCGTCTGAAAAAACTCGCTAACGGCAACGCGTCTGTGCATCTGAGCTATCATGGGCTCGACCTTGATCGCTTCGGCAGTTTCGGCGAGGCGCGAAAACAGCATGACGGCTCGGCGCCGGACCAACCGGTTATCATTCTGAGTGTGGGGCGCGCCGTTGAAAAGAAAGGTTACGATACGTTGCTGGAGGCCCTTGCCCTCTTGCCTGGTGATTTGGCGTGGCGTTTCGAGCATATCGGCGGCGGCGAGGAACTAGAACGGTTCAAGGCGCTGGCGCAAAAGCTCGGCCTGGATGGCCGCGTCTTTTGGAAAGGCGCGCTTGCGCAGGAGGAGGTGCTTGAGCACTACCGCTGCGCCGACATCTTCGCCCTGGCCTGCAGGATCACCGCAAATGGCGACCGGGACGGTCTGCCGAATGTCCTGGTGGAGGCGGCTAGCCAGCGGCTTGCCTGCGTGTCGACCGATATTTCCGGCGTGCCGGAGCTTCTATCGCCGGATGAAACCGGGCTGCTGGTTCCGACGGAAAACCCAATTGCCCTGGCGCAGGCGCTGGAGCGCCTGATCCGTGATCCCGTGCTGCGCGCCCGCCTCGGCGACGCCGCAGAGCGGCGCGTGCGCGGTAATTTCGATCATTTGGCAAGCATTGGACAGCTCAAGGAACTGTTCGAGCGGGAGTGGCGGGCCGCCGAATGAAGCGGCTGCGGGCTTTCTTCTATGTCCAGCACCTGCTCGGCATCGGCCATCTCGCGCGCGCCAGCCGCATTGCGGCGGCTCTGGTCGACGACGGGTTTGACGTAACCGTCGTGACCGGCGGAGCGCCGATCGCGGGGTTTCCGGGAGTGGGTGTGAAATCTGTAACCCTGCCACCTGTCACCTCCGGTGATGAAGGATTTTCCGGACTTGTCGACCTGCAGGGCAAACCCATCGACGATGATTTCAAGAGATGGCGTTCAGAGATGCTGCTGCAGGCGTTCCGGGATTGCAGGCCTGATATCGTCATTGTCGAGGCGTTTCCATTTGGACGCCGGCAGATGCGTTTCGAACTCCTGCCGCTGATCGAGGCCATCGACGCGACGTCGCCCAGACCGCTGCTGGCGACGTCCGTCCGTGATATCCTTCAGGAGCGCGTCAAGCCGGGCCGAAACGAGGAAACGGTCGATCTGATCAACAGGCATTTCGACCTTGTCATGGTCCACGGCGATCCGGCTTTCGCAACCATCGACAAGACATTTCCACTGGCTGGGGCGATCAAGGCCGAGGTCACCTACACAGGGCTCGTTGCCGCGCCGCCATCGCCCGCGGCCTCCGCGCGGTTCGACGTTCTGGTGTCGGTTGGCGGCGGGGCTGCCGGAAAGAGCCTTGTCAGCTCCACCATCGCAGCGGCGCGGCATGCCAACAACGCTGGGAAATGGTGTTTGATCACCGGCCCCAACCTGCCGAAAGACGAGTTTGACGCGATCACACGCGATGCCTCGCCGGTCCTGTCCATCTTCCGGTTCCGCGAGGATTTCGCCAGCCTGCTGACCGGCGCCCGCCTGTCGGTCTCGCAGGCGGGTTACAACACGGTCTGCGATGTCCTGCGCGCGGGTTGTCGCTCTCTGCTCGTTCCATTTGCAGCCGGCGGGGAAACCGAACAGACGGTTC
This sequence comes from Mesorhizobium sp. L48C026A00, assembly GCF_000502375.1. NCBI lineage: Bacteria > Pseudomonadati > Pseudomonadota > Alphaproteobacteria > Hyphomicrobiales > Phyllobacteriaceae > Mesorhizobium > Mesorhizobium sp. L48C026A00. The sequence continues at coordinate 89,745 of NZ_AYWU01000004.1, forward strand.
GCACCCTGAGGCTCGAAGAACTCGATCTTGCAACGGTGCTGATGGAGAAGGACCTAACGCCTGAAGGTTTGGCGCAAGCGATCGAACAGGCGCTTGCGGGACCGACGCCAGCCGCGCATCGTCTCGATCTGGAGGGCGCGCATCGCTCGGCGCAAATTCTGCGCCAGCGGTATCGAACATGGTCCCTAAAAGTGGGGCCCGGTTTCGGAGAAGTTCATGATCAAAACAGACGATAGATGCTAACGCGCGTCGCGTCTGGCGAGGTTCGTGCGACGCGCTTCAACTCCTCGTTTATGCATGTCGTTGTCCCAAACCGCGCGAAATGCGTCAAACAGTTCCAATCAGCATAAAGCGCGTATATTTTTTTGTCGGCAGTTCGCCGGAGAACCGCAACTCCCGTAACGCCGCCATTGCTTCGAAGGCTGCAAGCGAAGCCACGCAGTTGATGTGCGTCGGCTCGCTGAAATAATCGTTCGATTGCAGCAGTACAGCTGTGCCCCGCGGAAGCAGAGCAAGCCAGGCGCGCAGATCGGCTATGTGTTCGCAGCTCGTATTGACCATCAGGTCGGGCCGCCCGGCCGCATAGTCGAGTGCGTACATATCTGCCGTCAGCGCCCGGAACCGGTCGCCGGCTTCCCGGTTGAGGGTCCGGGCGACCGGCGCGACTTCGGGATCGATGTCGATGCTATCGACCGCCGCGACGTCGAAGCGGGCGTCGTTGAAAAGCATTGCCGGCAATACGCCGTACCATCCACCCAGAACCCATATGCGCCCGAACCGGCCGCCGCAGCTTTCGAACAACCTGTCGAGCGCCCACATCTTGCAGGCGACCTGCTTGTGGTTGAAGGCGTTGGCGATATCGGCGTTCGGATGCCTGGTGATGACGCGCGCCAGCCCTGCCACCAGGGGGCAGTTGACATAGGCAGCAATTCCCCGCGTCAGGTCAAAGGCTTGCTCGTGCCAGTCCATGCCGGCATTGCGTGGTTGCGTGACATCCATCATATTCGTCTTGTAGGTTGGGATTTCGGGCGACACAACGCAATCTTGCCTCCCGGAAGGCTGTTGATTCGCGGACGTCATTATGCTGCAAGCCGCTTCGCCATTGCCCGGTGCCGGAGAGAGCCTGTTGCATCTGTCCGGACCATCGGCGTCCATTCGCCAGCACCAGCCGCTCAGCTGCGGCTTTGTGCTGCTCGGCTATTCGCCGAAACCCTACCGAAGCCGCGAACCGTTTGGCCAGCCGCCTTCTTCGATGATCAGCAATGCCCATGTCGTTGTCATCGACCATGCGCCGGAACTGGATCGCGCCGCCTCGCAGGTTCCTTCCATCGTTGAGCGCAGGACAATCTCCGTGCGCTGCAGCTTCGAGTTTGTCTTTGGCGACGAAGAAATTGCCGATACGCCATTCGCCAGCAGGTGCTTTTGCATCCTGCATCGCTCCAACTGAAGGGTCCACAGCCGCATATGGAACCCAGCCTAGCCCGCTATATCTGGACGCACACCAAGAAGCAGCAGCTCTGGATATTGATGATCGTCGTGCTTTCGATGATCCCGTATTTCATGTCCTTCGACCTGCCGAAGCTGATCATCAACGGCCCGATCCAAGGTAGCGGGTTCGAGCAACCGGGCGCGACCCAGCCATTCATGAGGCTGCACTATAACCTGCCGTTCATCGGAGAGGTCCAGTTCTTCTCCGGTTTTCAGCTCGACCGCGTGGCGACGCTGTTTGCGCTGAGCCTTGTGTTCCTCTTGCTGGTCGTCATCAACGGCCTGTTCAAACTCTATATCAACACCTACAAGGGCCGCCTCGGCGAACGCATGCTGCGGCGAATCCGCTTCGATCTGGTCGATCGTGTGCTGCGGTTTCCGCCGTTTTACTTCAAGCGGGTGAAATCCGCCGAAGTGGCGACCATGGTGAAGGACGAGGTGGAGCCGCTGGGCGGCTTCATCGGCGATGCCTTCGTGCAACCGGTGCTGCTCGGCGGCCAGGCGCTGACGGCCATGCTGTTCATCGTGGTCCAGAATTTCTGGCTCGGAACGATTGCGGCCGGGATCGTGGCGTTCCAGATCGTGCTCATCCCGCGAATGCGGCGGCGGCTGATCGTGCTCGGGCGCGAACGGCAGTTGACGGCGCGCGCGCTTTCAGGCCGGGTTGGCGAAATCGTCGACGGCATCGGCGCGGTTCACGTCCACGACACATCAAACTACGAGCGCGCCGACATAGCTGCCCGGCTCGGGCTCATCTTCAAGATCCGCTTCGATCTTTACCAATGGAAATTCATGGTGAAATTCCTCAACAATTTTCTCGCGCAGGTCACGCCCTTTCTGTTCTACATGATCGGCGGGTATCTGGTCATCCAGGGGCGGCTGGACGTCGGTCAGCTCGTGGCCGTGATCGGCGCCTACAAGGACCTGCCCGGACCGATGAAGGAACTGATCGACTGGGATCAGGCGCGGCAGGATATCCAGGTCAAATATCAGCAGGTCGTTGAACAATTCACCGTCGATCGGCTCATTGCGCCGAGAATCGGGGTATTGACGATCGATGATCCCGATCCGATGACCAAACCCCTGTCGGCGATCGGTCTGTCTATAGCGGATGATGGCGGTGCCATGCTCCTCGACCGTGTCTCCCTCAAGATCAAGCCGGGTGAGACGGTGGCGCTGCTCAGTACCGCAACAGGTGGAGCCGAGGCGCTTGCAGAAGCCTTCGCGCGGCTGAACTGGCCCGACAGCGGAAGGGTCGCTTCGGGCGCCGACGACTTACTTGAACTCCCCGAAGCAGTGACCGGCCGGCGCATGTCCTATGCCTCGTCGGATGTTTTCCTGTTCCAGGCAAGCCTACGCGATAACCTGCTCTACGGGCTGAAGCATGCGCCGCTGACATCGGTGCCTTATGACGATGCTGCGGCAGACCAGCACCGCTGGAACATGCACGAGGCGCGCCTGTCGGGCAATCCGGATCTTGATATCCACAGCGACTGGATCAACTATGCTTCCGCCGGCGCTACCGGCCCGCACGACCTCTTTGAGGCCGTGCGCCGGGTACTCGACGCGGTTGTTCTATCGCGCGATATCCTGGATCTTGGCTTGCGCTCTTCGGCCGACCTCACGCGTCACTCCGAGCTTGCCAGGCGGATCGTCGAACTGCGTGCGGCGCTGCGAACCCAGCTGGAACACGAAGGGCTGAGCGGACTGGTGGTTCCTTTCGAACCGGGCGCCTACAACAAGGAAGCAACGATCGGCCAAAACCTGCTCTTCGGCGCTGCCGCCGGCCCCGAACTGGCCGACAGGGCTCTGGCGGCCAATCCCTATTTTGCTTCTGTGCTGAGGCAAGCCGGCCTCGACCGCACGCTCTACGAAATGGGCATGGAGATCGCCGAACAGGCGATCGAACTGTTTGCCGACCTGCCGCCCGATCACCAGTTCTTCCAGCAACTCGCCTTCATGAGCGCCGAGGAGATACCCACCTACGAAACCTTGCTGCAACGGCTCAAGAACCGTCCCCACGAGGCGGTTTCGGAGAACGACCGCGCCATGATCGTCACCTTGAGCTTTGCCTATATCGAGCCCCGTCACCGCTTCGGCCTGCTGAGCGACGAACTGATGAGCAAGATCGTCGCTGCACGCAACCTGTTCTATGAAAACCTGCCGCCCGAGCTGCAGAATGCCATCGAACGGTATGATCCCGCCAAATACATTGCCGCGGCCACCGTCATGGATAATGTCCTGTTCGGGCGTGTGGGCAACAACCATCCCGACGCGCCGGACCGCATACGCTCCATCGTCTATGACATTCTTGACGAACTTGGGCTTTATGCCGAACTACTGGATGTCGGCATGGACTTCAACGTCGGCTCCGGCGGCAGGCGGCTGACCAGTGGACAGCGACAGAAGCTCGATGTTGCCCGGGCCCTGCTCAAGCGTCCTGATTTTCTCATTCTCAACCGGCCGCTGTCGGCGCTCGACCAGCGCATGCAGGACAAGATTTTGCGGAACGTGCTCGAGGAAGCCAGGCGCGACGGCCATTCGCCGGCAATTGTGTGGGTCGTGACGAACCCGGCGATGGCGATGATGTTCGATCGCGTTATCGTCTTCGATTCGGGTAAATTGGTGGAAGACGGAACACCCGAGACACTTTTGGCAGGGAACGGTACATTCAAGGAACTGTTGTCATAGCAACGGACATTCAGATGGGATCATTCTGCCGGTGGGAATTTACTGCACGGTCAAGGGATTCGACGAAGGGCGCAGCAAGGCTACATCCCGCCGAAACCCGAAGGGCCTGCCGCAAATTCACCCGGCTCTTCGGGTTTCCGGTTGGCGGACGCCATTTCCAGGCGGCATCGCCCGATCGCACGACATCGGGCTCGCCACCTTTCGCGCGGTTCGTCTCGCCATCCCGGAAACAGAATTCATTCCATCAGGGCGTCCGTTGCTCTAGTCTGGCAAACGCGAATTTTGGGAAGGTTTGCGACAATGCTGCTCAAGGATGAAGTTGCAATGCTGCAACGCGTTCCCTTGTTCTCTGCCATCGACCCGACAAAGCTCAAGCTGCTTGCGTTCACATCCGATCGTGTGAGCTACGGCGCCGGCCAAATCCTTTTCCGGCAGGGCGACGAGGGAGACGCCGCCTATGTCATCCTTTCAGGCAGGGCGGATATTCTGGTCGATTCCGACAGCGGACCGATAAAAGTTGCCGAACTGGAGCCAAATTCGATTGTTGGCGAGATCGCCATATTGTGCAACAGCTCTCGCACCGCCACCGTCAGAGCGGCAAGTCCGCTGGAAGTCTTGAGGATCCGCAAGGATCATTTCCTGAGGCTTATGAGGGAGTTCCCGGAAATGTCCATCGAGATATTGCGGGTTCTTGCCGATCGCCTAAGCCATACGACCGCGGATCTGATCGACGCACGAAGCACAAAATAACGGATGACGTGCGCTCGATCCTCGCCGTCGCGATGGCACGCCTCTTGCTGAGAAGGTCGCCCGGAGAAAACCTGTCTCGCCTAGCAGCAGTTGATTGACTACGATGGGCGACGGGGACTGGGAAGGGGTAGCATGGACTACGAAGTTTTCCTGGTCAGGTTTTGGGGCGTGCGCGGCAGCACTCCGGTATCAGGGCCAGAATTCTCTCGCTATGGCGGCAACACGAGCTGCATTGAGATGCGATGCGGCAAGCATACGCTTCTGTTCGACGCGGGCTCTGGCCTACGGCCTGCCGGCGCCGCACTTCGGGCGTCAGGCGTGACCGATTTCGACCTGCTTTTCACCCATTGCCATTACGATCACATCATCGGGCTGCCGTTTTTTGCGCCGATCTATGACCGGAGCGTCAAGCTTACGCTTTGGTCCGGGCATCTTGCAGGACGCATGACGACCCGGCAGATGGTCGATGAGTTCATGCGGCCGCCGTGGTTTCCGGTGAAACTGGAGATCTGCAAGGCAAGCCTCGACTGCCGCGATTTCGTATCCGGAGAAGTGCTTCGCCCGCGCGAAGGGGTGGTGGTCCGAACCGGCAGTCTTATCCATCCGGGCGGCTGCATAGGCTACCGGGTCGAATGGGGCGGCCGGGTCGTGGCGGTGATCACAGACACTGAGCACGAGCCGGACAAACTCGATCAGGCGGTGCTCGCCCTGATCGAAGATGCCGACCTCGTCATTTACGATTGCACCTACACCGACCAGGAAATGAAACGCCGCCGCGGTAACGGGCACTCGACCTGGCAACAGGGCGTCAAGCTCTGTGAGGCGGCCGGTGCGCGGCGGCTTGCGCTGTTTCACCACGATCCGACACGCACCGACGAGCAACTGGACGAGATCGAGCAACTGGCCAAAGACAGGTTTGCCGGCGCTTTTGCCGCTCGGGATGGCCAGACGCTCGAATTTCCGGGCTCGTTGCACAAAAAGCGCTGAGCTATTTTCCTCTACTGGCGCTACGCCCGATCAATGTCCCGATCGGAAGCCATGCGCAGGCTTCAGTCTGTGCGGTGACTGTGAACAGCCGTTCGAGGAACAGCCAGGCCGATTCATCATGCACGAGATGGTGGGTGAGCAGGCCGACCGGTTCGCCGCCGGCGATTGCACGCTGCAATTGCGCGACGATAGCCTGAACCAATAGGCCATGATCGCGGCAGCCGCGCGTGCCATGCCAATCCATGATGTCGACATTGCTGTTGATGACCGCCAGTGGAGCCGGCTTCGGCGGCCCATAGACCGACAATGCCGCAAATCCTATCGATCCAAGGTTGGGTACCAAGCCGGCGTCGATCCTGTTCCAGGGTGGCACCAGCATCGGAACGGCACGTGCGCCGTGCAGGCCGGTTACGTGCGACAGCCCGCGAGCCAGATCATCGAGCACCGCCTCGCGTGGCCGATGCGCGCCGAGCTCCTGCTTTTTCTGGTCCTCGGGCGCATGATTTCGGTGCGCCCAGCCATGGATGGCGACCGCGGCATGCGGCGCCTCGTCAAGCCGGACGACAAGCTTCTCATCAGTCAGGGCCGGAATGACGGCCAGAGTGACCGGAACCGCGAATTCACCGGTGAGGTCGAGCAGCCGATCGAGCGCAGGCGTCGGATCCACGGCGTCATCGTCACGCAGCCAGAACTCTGCCTTACGGTCCGCCCGTCGCCGGCACGCCAGTTCTTCCACCAAGGGCTGCCAGATCCGATCGGATGTCATGAGACCGGGATCTTCGCAAGAAGTTCGGCCAGACGCCCCGCTGCAACACCGAGGGAACGTTCTTCGAGGATGAAACGTCTGGCTTCCGCGGCCATGATGGTTCTTTCGTCGTTACGGGTGAGAAGCCTTTCAATGGCAGAAGCGAACGCCGCCACATCGCCCGGCGGGGTGAGAAACCCGGTCTGGCCATCCCGCACGACCTCCGGCACGCCGGCGATGGCCTGAGCCACCACCGGAAGGCCGGCGGCCTGTGCTTCAAGATAGGCAACGCCATAGGCCTCGCCGTAACCCGGCCAGACGTAAATTCCCCCACTGTAGAGGACATCCGCGACGGCGGCCGGCTCAATCGCGCCAAGCCATACGATACGATCGCCGGGCAAGCCGGCGAATTGCGCTTTGACCTCGTCACGGGCAGGCCCATCCCCGACGACCGACATGGTCCAGGGCAGGTGGCCGATCGGACCGAGCGCCTGCGCCAGCATGCGATAGCTTTCGACTTTGTCGCCCGGGCGCATCATGGCGACGGTAACGAGGCGCGTCGGACAACCCCGTGCCGGCATTTCCCGGAATGCCGATGTGTCGATGAAGGGCGAGAGCATACCGAGAGCGGCGTCGGGAATCGCATCTGCCAGTCCCTGACGATCCCTTTGCGTGAAGCAGATGTTCAGCGCTGCCTGTTCGACGGCTCGCGCCACCAACGCTTGCGTGTCGGCCCACAAACCGGCGTTGCGCCGCCTCGAATAGGAGGCTTCCGCTGTCACACAGGGGATAGCAAAGGCCGACGCCAGCTCGGGTCCGATCAGGTCGGGCGCCTTGTAATAGGGATGATAGGAGAACCAGAGATCGGGCTTGCCGTCACGATCCCAAAGCTTTGTCAGCCGCGCGGCTTCCTCTCGGGCTTCGATCTTGAGCGCATCGAAAATTTTCGGAACCGGTTCGCGTAGATAGAAGCGCAATTCGGATGCTAGTTCGACGCTATGCCCTGCATGCTCCAGCGCCTTGACCAGCGTCCGTGCCATCTGGCGGTCGCCGGAGGCAACGGGATGATTGGGCGACTTCAGCGGCGCGTAGAAGGCAATTCGCATCGCCCGACCCTATCATCGGAAAGCCTGCGCAAGTCAATTTCGAAGCATGATCGACTCACTTTCAAGCAGTGGAATGTGGTATCTGATGCTCATGGAAACAGCTGCAGCGTCCGATCCGTTTGTCGCTTCTTTGCCGGTCTTCGCAAGGTTCGAAAGCGTTGCCGATATCGATAACTATCGGCCTCTCCCGGATGGCTGGGCGCTGGCCACCGCCGATATTGTCGGCTCGACCAAGGCGATCAACGCTGGGCGCTATAAAACCGTCAATATGGCCGGCGCCAGCGTTATCTCGGCGCTGCTCAATGCGCTGGGTCGGCGGGATCTTCCCTTTGTCTTCGGCGGCGACGGCGCGCTCGTGGCGTTTCCCGGCTCGGCTCTGGAGATCACCCGCAACGCGCTGGCCGCTGTCCAGAGATGGGTGGCGGACGAACTGGACCTGACCTTGCGTGCCGCAATCGTGCCGATAGAGGATATAAGAGCGCAAGGCCTCGACGTTCGCGTGGCGAGGTTCCGGGCCTCCGAAGCGGTCTTCTATGCCATGTTCGCGGGCGGTGGCGGCAGTTGGGCGGAAGCCGAGATGAAAGCGGGGCGCTACCGCATCGATCCTGCGCCAGCCGGCACACGGCCGGATCTTACCGGCCTCTCCTGCCGCTGGAACCCGATCGACGCCCGGCACGGCGAAATCGTCTCGATCATAGCCATCCCGGGGCCGTCGCGCGACTTGCGCGGTTTTCAGTCTTTGGCTTCCGACATCATCGCCCTTGCCGGGGGGCAGGAACGCGATGGCCACCCGTTGCCGGTGAACGGTCCGGCCTACAGTTTTTCGCCCGCCGGCCTCGATATCGAGGCGCGGGCCATGGCGCCGGCAGGATGGCGGTGGCTGTCGAAGCTGTGGATATTGTTCCAGCTGACGCTTACGGCTGTCACCGATAGATATGGCTGGACGATCGGCAGCTTCGATCCGAAGATCTACAAACGCGACGTGGCCAGCAATTCGGATTTCCGGAAGTTCGACGACGGCTTGAAGATGACTATCGACGTTGACGCGGATGTGTTGCGACGGATCGAGAACCGGCTGAAACAGGCGGAAGAGGCGGGCATCTGCAACTATGGCCTGCACCGCCAGAAATCGGCCTTGATGACATGCCTCGTCGCCTCGCCGCTGCAGCGCGATCACGTTCATTTCATCGATGGCGCCGCCGGCGGCTATGCGATGGCCGCCGCAAGCCTGAAGGCGAAGGTGCCGGTCTGACGACAGCTTGCGGAAATCGATTTTCCGCAATATGCCTCGGGTTCTTGGGCAACCAGGTGAGCCTCGCCATGGGCGCGGACGGCCTGTCCGAATTGACGGAAAGCAGATTTTTGGACGCCTCACGATCGACATATGACCGTCTTCTGAACCTGATTTCGACACGCGCCGCGCAAGTCGGTGTGATCGGGCTGGGCTATGTCGGGTTGCCGCTGGCAGTTGCGATCGCACGCGTCGGCTTCCCGGTTTCCGGCTTCGACATCGAAGCCCAGAAGGTCGAGAGCCTGAACAACGGCCAATCCTACATTGAGGCGGTGACGTCGACAGCCCTTGCCGGCCAGGTGGCGAGCGGACGGTTCCGCGGCACTGCGGATTTTGCCGAACTGGCCGTCTGCGATGTCATCATCATCTGCGTTCCGACACCGCTGACGAAAAACCGTGAGCCGGACCTCTCCTTTGTCAGGAACACGGCAGGCACCGTCGCGAAGCATTTGCGTCTCGGCCAGCTGATCGTGCTGGAATCGACCACCTATCCCGGCACCACCGACGACGTGATCAAGCCGATACTGGAAGAGACCGGCTTGCAGTCGAATATAGACTTCTTCCTCGGTTTCTCGCCCGAACGCGAGGATCCCGGCAACCGCAGCTTTGAAGTCGCGACGATCCCCAAGGTCGTGGCAGGCGACGGCATTGAAGCGGCGATACTCGTGCAGGCTTTCTACCAGGGCGTGGTCAAGACCGTCGTTCCGGTTTCCACCACGGCGACCGCCGAGGCGGTCAAGCTGACGGAAAACATCTTCCGCTCGGTCAACATAGCCCTGGTCAACGAGTTGAAGGTCGTGCTCGGGGCGATGGGCATCGATATCTGGGAGGTGATCGAGGCGGCAAAGAGCAAGCCCTTCGGCTACATGCCCTTTTATCCTGGCCCCGGACTTGGCGGGCACTGCGTTCCGATCGATCCCTTCTACCTGACGTGGAAGGCGCGCGAATACGAAATGCCGACCCGCTTCATCGAGCTGGCGGCAGAGATCAACACGGCCATGCCGCGTCATGTGGTCGATGAACTGGCGAAGGCGCTGGACCAGCGCTGCGGCAAGGCGCTCAGCCGCTCGCGCATTCTCATCATCGGGCTCGCCTACAAGAAGAATGTGCCCGACATCCGCGAAAGCCCCTCGTTGCGGCTCATTGAACTCATCGAGGAATGGGGCGGCAAGGCGGAATTTCACGATCCGCATGTTACCGAGATCCCGACCACACGGGAGCATATGACGATCAAGGGGCGGCGCTCGGTCGAATTGACCGAGGCGGCATTGAAGGATTTCGATGCTGTCGTCATTGCAACCGACCACGACGCGATCGACTATCAGGCGGTCGCTGATCACGCTCTTCTGATCGTCGACACACGCAATGTTTTTGGCCGCCTCGGGCTGGCCCGAGAGACGGTGGTGAAGGCCTGACCGCGTCTGAGCCGGCGAGTTTTTTTGCCCGATGTCAGGATCGTGATTGCACTCCCGCGGCAGCCTCGCCACATAATGCCCCTCGCCGGCTTTTGCCCAAAGCCGGCTTCATTGACTTCGAGGGTCTTATCCCTGGGGTCGTTAGCGGACCGTGTTGGGGCGGATCAAAGGAGAATGGCTCGTCTTCGACGGGTCTCAAGACAGCATGAGCACAGCGCAAGCAGAAATTTCCAGCATTCTCATGGACAAGGTTGCCGATTGGCTCACCCAATCGGCGCTGGCGGGCGACGCCCTGGAAACATTGGTAAAGGGTTTTTGTGAACGGCTGGCTGCTGCCGGCCTGCCGCTGAAGCGGGTGCATTTGAGCTTTTCGATGCTTCATCCGCTTTATGACGCGCTTGGCTTCACCTGGCTTCGCGGCCAGGGCATGGAAGTGGAAGGCTTCCGCAAAGAGGACGGCGCTCATTCTGACAGATTCCTGACCAGCCCATACTACCATCTGCTCAGCAACAAGCTCGACCATCTGCGGCGCCGGCTCGACCCGTCGGTACCGTCGGAATTTCCTGTTTTCGATGACCTCAGGCTTATGGGCGTGACCGACTACATGGCATTCGTGCATCCCTTCAACGGCAATACCAGTCAGGGCATGCTCGGGTCCTGGTCGACCGACAGCGCTGCAGGCTTCAGCGACAGCATGATTTCAGCGCTGCTGCGCATCCAGAACCATCTCGCTATCGCAACGAAGATGGCGGTGCTCACCAAGCTGGCCGACAACATGATGACCACGTATCTCGGCGGCGACGCCGGCAGGCGCGTGCTGGACGGCCAGATCAAGCGCGGCGAGGGCGACACAATCCGGGCCGCACTGGTCATGGCCGATATGCGCGGCTCGACAAGGCTTGCCGAAACTTCCGGCCGCGAAATCTACATCGATACGCTGAACCAGTTCTTCGATGCCATTGCTGCACCTTTCAATCGCAGAGGCGGGCAGATCATGAGTTTCCTGGGGGATGGCTTCATTGCCGTCTTCCCTTGCGAAAGGCACCGCTCGCAGTCCGAGATCGCCTGCCAGGCTGCTCTTGCGGCAGCGCACAAGGCCACGGCGCGCATGAAAGATCTCAATCTGCGCAGAAAGGAGCAGGGATTGGGCGACATAAACTTTGGCATCGGCCTGCATGTCGGCAATGTGATGTTCGGCAATGTCGGGCTTACGGACCGGCTCACATTCTCTGTCTTCGGCTCGGCTGTAAACGAGGTCCAGCGCCTCCAGACCCTGACCAAGAAATATCCGCACAGCGTTCTCGCCAGCAAAGACTTCGCCGGCTATTGCGGCGCCAACAGCTGGCTGACGCTCGGCAACGAGGAACTGGCGGGCGTCAAACAGAAGCTGACGGTGCTTTCACCCGATCTGTCGGGTGCTCTCGCACTCGATGAAGACGGTGCGCTGGAGCCGATTCACGACCGAATATCCGACGCCGAGCAGGTCATGCTGCTTCATCGCGATGCAGCGCGGCTGTCGGCGGCCGACCGGAGGAAGCTCCAGTAACCGCCACGATCTGATCCGAACGCCTTTGGTGCGCAGTCCGGTCGCCGGTTCCGCCAGGGAACTGGCGACCGATTTCGAATCCAAGTTGCTCTGCGCTGCCAATGCGTTAGTCTCGCTTTCTGGGCCCGCCGCCGGGCGGGCTGCCAGAGTGGGGCTGGTGTGAGAATGAATTCGGGTGTTGATCTGCTGCGGATCGAGGATGTTGGCATCTCTTTTGCCATTATCGGCGGACCGTTGCATGCCGTCAGACGTGCAAATCTTCGCGTCTTGCCCGGCAAGGTCACTGCGCTTGTAGGTGAGTCCGGTTCCGGAAAATCGGTTCTCAGCCAGGCAGTGATGGGCATTTTGCCGAACACAGCCCATGTTCGCGGCCGTATCCTGTTTTCCGATCCTGAAAAGCCCGGCACGACGCAGGATATCCTGCAGATGCCGCGTGACGGACCCGAAATCCGGGCGTTGAGAGGCAGCCGCATCGGCAAGATCTTTCAGGAGCCGATGACATCACTGTCGCCGCTGCACACGGTAGGCAATCAGGTAAGCGAATCCCTGCAGATTCATACGCCCATGGCGCGGGCGGAGCGCAAGGCGCGGGCCGAGGAAATGCTCGACCTTGTCGGCTTTCCCAACCCCAAGCGCGCCTATGACATGTATCCGTTTGAACTTTCGGGAGGATTGCGTCAACGCGCCATGATCGCCATGGCGCTTATCTGCCGGCCCGCCCTGTTGATCGCCGACGAGCCGACAACGGCGTTGGACGTCACCATCCAGGCGCAAATCCTGCAATTGCTGCGCGGGCTTCAGGCCAAGCTGAACATGGCGATGCTGCTGATCACGCACGACCTTGGCGTGGTCGCCAATGTCGCCGACGAGGTGGTGGTCATGTACCATGGCGAGATCATGGAAGCGGGACCTGTCGAGGCGATATTCCGCCGGCCAGGCCACCCTTACCTGAAGGGCCTGATGGCAGCCGTTCCGCATTTCGACCTGAAGCCTGGCGAAAGGCTAAAGGCGCTCCGCGAGGTGCCGGTGAATGTCGGGAACCTGCTCGGCAAGCAGACGGCGCCGGCATCGAAGGGGCCGGACGACATCCTGCTGTCGGTCAGGGATCTGACAAAGACCTTCACCATCCGCAAGTCCGGATGGTTCGGCGGAGATCATCAAACCTCTGTTCGCGCCGTCGACGGCGTGAGCTTCGATATCAGGCGGGGTGAGTGTCTGGGTCTTGTCGGCGAAAGCGGCTCCGGCAAAACCACCGTCAGCAAAGTCCTCATGCGGGCTGTCACACCAAGCGGCGGCTCTGTGATCTTCAACGGCAGCGATGGTCCGATCGACGTCCTGGAAGCCGAGGGAGACGCCCTGCGCATGCTGCGCGCGAAAATCCAGATGGTCTTCCAGGACCCGGTTTCGTCGCTTTCACCTCGCATGACGGTGGAGAACATCTTGAGCGAGCCGCTGGAAATCCATCAACGTGGCAATGCCGCGTCCCGACTCGTCACGGTCAAGAGCCTGATGCAGGCAATCGGGCTCGATCCGCGCTTCATAAAGCGTTATCCGCACAGTTTCTCCGGCGGGCAGCGTCAGCGTATCGGCATCGCGCGCGCGTTGGCGCTGGGGCCTGAACTCCTGATCTGCGACGAGCCGGTTTCGGCACTCGATGTCTCCGTCCAGGCGCAGATCCTGAACCTTCTGAAGGACCTGCAGAAGGAACTGGGCCTGACTTACCTGTTCATATCCCACAATCTGGCGGTGGTGGACTACATGGCAGACCGCATCGCGGTGATGTGCGGCGGCCGTATCGTCGAGCTCGCGCCGCGCGAAATTCTGCTTAGGAAACCGGTCCACCCCTACACGCGCTCACTGGTCGCCGCAGTACCTTTCCCCGATCTCGACAGGCCGATGGACTTCAAAACGCTGAAGCTCGACGGCGCTTCCGACACCAGCGCATGGGGACCGCAATTCCGCGACGAGAGCGACAAGGATATGCTGTCGCCGCTCGACCTTGGCGGCGGCCACCTCGTGCTGGCCCGGCGTACGGCCGATGTCAGCGAGTTACGCCATTGATCAGCCGGCGCACCGTCCTTGGACTTATGGCTTCGGCATTTCTGCCGGGCACGTCGCGCGCCGGCGATCTGGAGCCGGAATTTCTTCAGCCGCAGCTGAAGGCCAAGGCGCTGCCGGCACTCGCCGAACGCTTGCCCAAGAGCCCGCGCGCGTTGAACCTCGCCGCGATGGGCCGGCAGCCCGGCCAGTATGGCGGCACGCTGCGCACGATCATCGGCAGCCAGAAAGATATCCGGATGATGACGATCTACGGGTATGCTCGCCTGGTCGGCTATGACGAAAAGCTCAACTTGCAAGCCGACATTCTCGAAAATTTCGACGTAGCGGATGATCGCGTCTTCACTTTCAAGATTCGGGAGGGCCATAAATGGTCTGACGGTAGCCTGCTGACGCCGGAGGATTTTCGCTATTGCTGGGAAGATGTCTGGCTGAACGATGAGCTTTCGCAAGGCGGGCTTGCCCCTGCCCTGCTGGCGAACGCCAAGCCGCCACGCTTCGAGATCGTCGATCCGTCGACGGTCCGCTATAGTTGGGATGCGCCCAATCCCGACTTCCTGCCCAAGCTTGCTGCTGCTTCGCCGCTATCGCTGGTTCTGCCGGCCACCTATCTCAAGCAGTTCCACAAGAAATACCAGGATCCATTTCGGCTCGCCGGCCTGATGAAGGAGAACCGGGCCAAGAAATGGACGCTTCTGCATATCCGCATGTCGCGGCAGTATCGCCCGGAGAACCCGGAACTGCCGACGCTCGATCCATGGCGGAACCGGACCAAGCCCCCGGCCGAGCAATTCGTCTTCGAGCGCAACCCGTTCTTTCATCGAATAGACGAGAATGGCCGGCAAATGCCCTATGTTGACCGGATTGTCATGAATGTCAGCTCGCCGGCGATCATTTCCGCCAAGACCGGTGCGGGCGAGAGCGACCTGCAAAGCATGGGAATTGACTTCACCGACTACTCCTTCCTGAAGGATGCGGAGAAGCGCTACCCGGTGAAGATGCATCTCTGGAAACGCACACAGGGTTCGCGGCTGGCGCTGCTGCCCAATCTGAATTGTGCCGACCAGGTGTGGCGTGGCCTTCTTCGTGACGTTCGCGTGCGCCGCGCCCTTTCGCTCGCTGTGGATAGGCGCGAGATCAATTTGGCCGTGTTCTACGGACTGGGGCAGGAAAGTGCCGATACGGTCCTGCCGGAGAGCCCGCTCTACCGGCCGGAATTCGCGAAAGCCTGGGTCGCCCATGATCCCGACCAGGCCAATGCCCTGCTCGACGAGGCCGGCCTTCAGACGCGTGACGATGAAGGCATGCGGATACTTCCCGATGGACGCCCTGCGCAGATCATAGTGGAAACGGCCGGCGAAAGCACGCTGGAAACCGACGCGCTCGAACTCATCACCGATCACTGGCGCAAGATCGGGATCGCCCTGTTCATCCGGACTTCGCAGCGCGATATCTTCCGCAGCCGCGCGCTTGGCGGCCAGATCATGATGTCGATGTGGTCGGGCATCGACAATGGCGTGCCGACCGCCGACATGAACCCGTACCAGTTGGCCCCAACTATGGACGACCAGCTGCAATGGCCGCTCTGGGGTGCTCACCACTTGTCTCATGGCAAGGTCGGTGAGGCGCCCGATCTTCCGCCTGTGGTCGAGCTGATGGCTTTGCTCAAACGCTGGAAGGCATCGACCGAAGCCACGGAGCGTGCCGAAATCTGGAATTCAATGCTGTCGATCTACACCGATCAGGTGTTTTCGATCGGCACCGTGAACGGAACGCATCAGCCGGTTCTGGCGTCCTCGCGGCTGCGCAATCTGCCTGACAAGGCGCTCTACGGCTACGACCCGACCGCCTATTTCGGTGTCTACATGCCGGATACATTCTGGCTTGGAGAGTCCTGAGCGTGCTTCGATATTTTGTCTGGCGCATTGCCGTGATGGTTCCAACGCTGCTGGTCATATCGGCACTGGTGTTCACGATCATCGAACTTCCACCCGGCGACTATTTCGACAGCTATGTTGCCGAGCTTCGGGCTCAGGGCGAAGCGGTGGATTCCGATCGCATCGAGATGATGCGCAAGGACTATGGTTTCGACCAGCCACCGGTCATTCGCTACTTCTACTGGGTCGGCGGGATGCTGCGCGGCGATTTTGGCTATTCCTTCGAATATGAGCTGCCGGTCCGCGACGTCGTCGGGGACCGAATGTGGCTGACCGTGCTGGTTTCCTTCGTCACGATCATCTTCACCTGGCTCATCGCCTTTCCGATCGGCATGTACTCCGCCACGCATCAATACAGCTGGGGCGACTACGGCCTGACTCTCTTCGGCCTTCTCGGCCTTGCCATTCCGAACTTCATGCTGGCGCTGATCCTGATGTATTTCGCCAACATCTGGTTCGGCACATCCATCGGCCATCTCATGGACCAGCAATATCTCGGCGAGCCGATGAGCTGGGCCAAGGCGAAGTCGATCCTCGCCCATCTCTGGATTCCGGTCTTGATCATCGGCACCGGGGGCACGGCAAGCATGATCCGGCGGCTGCGCGCCAATCTTCTCGACGAGCTACACAAGCAATATGTCGTGACCGCGCGCGCCAAGGGACTTCATCCGTTCAAGGCGCTGGTCAAATATCCGCTGCGCATGGCGCTCAATTTCTTCATTTCCGACATCGGCTCTATCCTGCCGGCCATCATCTCCGGCGCCGAAATCACGGCGATCGTGCTGTCTTTGGAAACGACCGGGCCGATGCTGATCAAGGCGCTGCAAAGCCAGGACATGTACCTGGCAGGGTCGTTCCTCATGTTCCTCGCCTTCCTGACGGTCATCGGTGTCCTGATTTCCGACCTGGCGCTGGCGCTGCTTGATCCAAGAATTCGTTTGCAGGGCGGTAGCACCAAATGAGCACGCATTCGCCGCTGCCCGCTCCGGGTGCTCCGCTGCAACACTACGTTTCCACCGCGCCCTTTGACCTGGAGTCGGTCGAGGCGATGACGCCGGAGCAGTCGAAGGTCTTTCAGGCGTCGCAGTTGCGGCTGATGTGGTGGAAATTCCGGGAGCACCGGCTTGCCGTTATTTCAGGCATATTCCTGGCAGCGCTTTATTTCGGAATACTGATCTGCGAGTTCCTGGCCCCCTACAATCTGCACACGCGCAACATGGACTACATCTATTCGCCGCCGCAGCGGGTGCACCTGTTCCACAACGGCCAGTTCGTCGGGCCGTTCGTTTATGGCCGCCAGATGACGCTGGATATGGACACGCTCAAGCGGAACTACATCGAGAATCAAGATGATGTTCAGCGGATCCGTTTCTTCTGCAAGGGCGACAGCTATCGGTTCTGGGGCCTGATCGAAAGTGACAGGCATTTTGTCTGCCCTGCCGAAAACGGCCAGCTCTTTCTGGCCGGCACTGACAGGCTGGGGCGCGACGTGCTCTCGCGCATCATCTATGGCGCACGCATTTCACTGACAATCGGCCTCGTCGGCATCAGTTTCAGCTTCCTGCTCGGCATCGTCATCGGCGGACTGGCCGGCTATCACGGCGGTATATTCGACCTGATCGTTCAACGGATAATCGAAGTTCTACAGTCAATCCCCAGTATTCCGCTATGGCTGGCTCTGGCGGCGATCATGCCGATAACCTGGAGTCCGATCCTGATCTATTTCGGCATCACCGTCATCCTCGGGCTACTCGACTGGACCGGATTGGCGCGGGCCGTGCGTTCGAAGCTTCTAGCGTTGCGCGAGGAGGATTACGTTCTGGCTGCGCAATTGATGGGCGCCAGAAGCAGCCGCATCATCGGGCGGCATCTCATTCCCGGCTTCATGTCGCATCTGATCGCGACGGCGACGATCTCCATACCCGGCATGATCCTGGGCGAGACGGCGCTGAGCTTCCTCGGGCTCGGCCTGAGGGCGCCGATAACCAGCTGGGGCATCCTGCTCACGGAGGCGCGCAGCGTCAGCGTCATCGCGTTCTATCCATGGCTGCTTTTGCCGATGCTCCCCGTCATTCTCGTCATCCTGGCGTTCAACTTCCTCGGCGACGGCCTGCGGGACGCCGCAGATCCCTACAAGTGAGATCGCTATTCCGCCGCGCGCCGGGCCACCCGCTCCACCCGGTATGATCCTGTCGGCAGCCTGTTCGGTTATTGCAGGGTTCATCGTTCGCCTCTATACGTGCCGGGACGCGATCGGCGGTTAACATGTCGCCCTCGGGTTTCACCCGTGAACCGCTCTGGTCGCGGGCATTGCTGATCTCTTGAGCTGGTTCAGGACACACACGCATATGACTCGCCTTGAGAATTTCATCAGCAGGATGACCGCACAGCGCGACATTCTCGATCAGGTTTGCCCCGAGGTGGCAAAGATGGAAGGGCCGGTGCTCGAACTCGGCCTCGGCAACGGCCGGACGTACCACCATCTGCGCGAGCGCCTGCCCGGACGCCGGATCGTGGTGTTCGACCGTGAACTTAGCGCACACGCCAGCTCAATTCCCGACGCTGAAGACTTCGTGCTCGGCGAAATACGCGAGACGGCGAAGAGGTTCATTGGCATCGACGCGGCTCTCGTTCATGCTGACATCGGCACCGGCTATGACGATCGCGACGCAGTGACCTCTATCTGGCTTCCCGATCTGATCGCGCGCCTGCTTCGCGTCGGCGGCTTCGCGGTCAGCGGCACGCCCCTCGAGCACCCGCTGTTGCAACGCCTCCAGCCGCCGCCTTCGGTGCCCGCCGATCGTTATTTTGTCTGCAGGCGCGTGTGAGGGGCCGAGACGACCCAAACATTTGGCGGCCAAATCTTCGGGGCCAAATCTTCAGGGGATCATAAATACCGCTATCTCCCGCTCGATGCCGCGCAGCGAGACCTCGTGGGGCACGGGCGTCAGCGCGTTCCTGTTCAACAGATCGGCGGTGAGATTGTCGCCGACCACGGCACGAGTGGCGAAGATCGCCTGTGCATTGGCAAGGTTCTGGACCCGCGAAGCAATGTTGACCGTCTGGCCGAAATAGTCCTGTCGCTCGTTCATGGACACGGCGATGCACGGGCCGGCATGGACTCCGATCTTGAGCAGCAGATCCTCGCGCCCGCTCTTGTCGTTGAGCTCACGCATGGCATCGCGCATCCTGAGGGCCGCAGCAATCGCACGATCAGGCGTCGCGAAGGTCGCCATCACCGCATCACCGATCGTCTTGACCACCGCGCCTGCCTCCGCCGCAACGATCTCGTGCAGAACCTGGAAATGCACGCGCACGAGATCGAAGGCCGAAAGATCGCCCACCCGCTCGTAAAGCTCGGTCGATCCGCGCAGGTCGGTGAACAGGAAGGTCAGGCTGGTGATTTTCAGGCGCTGGTCGATGTCGAGCGTATCCGTGCGATAGAGATCGCGGAACGTCTGGTTGGTGAGCAGGCGCTTGGCGGTCAGGAAGGGCCGGCGTTTACCCAGGAGACCATGCAATTCCTGGCCGGCGATGAAGACCGTTGGCAGCACGCGTGTGTCGGTCCTGTTCTCCAGCGAAATGCGCAACGGGCCGGGTTGCATCTCCAGCGTCTGGTTCTGGACATGGTCGCGGTCGAAGACCAAAGAGAGGCTTCGGCGCTCTTTTGTTGGTTCGCCCTTCACGTCGATGAACTGTGCTGAATGGGTGACCGGCTCGAAGACGATGACGAATTCAGACGGAAGCTGTATGGGCAGAACCGCCTTTTCACCGGGGGCAAGCTCGATATCCTCCAGCGAGAACGCTTCGATCTTTTTCGCGAAATCCTCTTCCGGCAGATCGACGCCGGACGCCCAGTAGATCTGGCGGTAATATTCCAGCAAGGGCAGTTCGTGTGGATTGTGGGCGGCAATCCTGCGCACGCGGGGACTGACGGTGAATGTCACCTCGACCATCTCGTCGAGGGTCGGCGAATAGCCCTCGGAGCACAGCGCGCAGGTGTATTCGTCCTTCTGCAGGGTTTTCAGCGTGGCGTTTGTGTCGAGCACGCCGCCACAGCCGGGGCATAGAACATTCCAGGAAATGTCGAAGATGCCTACCCGTGCCGCATGGAGAAAGGCGCTTATGGCGCGTTCCTCGTCGAGGCCATGCTTGCTGGCGAAGGCTGGCGCATTGATGCGGCAAAGTTCGCGGTCCTTGCCCTCCGCGATGGTTCGCTTGATCGCGTCGATTGCCTGCGGATCGACACCGGTCGATTGCCGCAGAAGCGAGAACAGATCCTGAGCTTCGTTCATCGTGCAGGCTCCGGAAAATGCGCCCCCGGAGGCGTCTTTGGTCCCAGTACTCCATCTTACTTCGAAACGCATCCTACGGCCAATCGAATAGATGGGCATGGTGACAGTTCAATTTCCATTCGGCGGATTTTCACCGGCCGCAAGCGGCACTATGATGGTCCATGGGGCATTCATCTTGGGGACTTTCTCCCATGCCGACATCCAACAACCCGCCATTTCCCGCGGCCCTGCGCCTATTCTCTGTGGTGGTCATCATCGTGCTGATCGTAGGCGCCGGCCTGTTTTTCGCGCCTGTGCTGGTCAAGCCGCGCTGGCCTTGGGCCGTCACGCCGTTCAATGCCCGCTTCCTCGGCGGCTTCTACACCGCCGAAATGGTCGTGATGGCGGCGCTGCTGGTCTGGAATCGCTGGTCGCCCGGCAGGCTCGTGCTCGTCATGGCCTTCATCTTCACCGTCATCGTGTCGCTGGCTTCGTTCATCAATCTCGGCTATTTCAACTTCGAGCGCAAAGCGCCCTGGCTCTGGTTTTTGGTCTATCTCGCTTCGGTCGCGGTATCCGGGCTGTTCCTGTGGAGGGCCAAGGCCCGTCCTTCTGCAAAAGGCGTGACCTTAAATCCGGCATGGCGCGGCTACATGCCGGTGGAATCGGCGATCCTTGGGCTCTATGGCCTAGGCCTGTTGCTGTTTCCCCTGACATTCGGCAGCCTCTGGCCATGGCCGATCGATGCCTTCCATGCTCAGGTCTACAGCGCCATCTTCCTGGCCGGTGCGGGCGGTGTATATCTCGTCTGGAGAAGCGCGCCGCGCGAGGAACTGCTGGTGCTCGGCCTGGCGCAGTTTCTCACTGGCCTGCTTGCCATCCTTGGCCTCGTTATCACCGACGCTGCGGTGCACCGGATTGACTGGACAGCGACCAGGACATTGTGCTGGCTCGGCCTTTTCGGCTGGATCGGCATCAGCGGCGTCTTCAAATTCTACGCCGCCTCTCGGTATTTTAGCTCGCAATCGGCGTCATAGGTTGAAGAGACCGCTGGATTTTCAGGTGACGTCCGGTGCATCGTGCCGGGCCGATCGCCTTTGCCGGGAAAGCCATGACCAGCACGACCTCGCCATCCCCAAAGAAAATCCAGCCGCAGCTCCGGTCCGTCCGGCTAAGCGATGCGGAGGCGCTTTGCGCTATCTTCAACATGCCGGGCTTCCGCTGGGGCACGCTCAGGATGCCCTTCGAGATGGTGGAGCAGGTGGAGCGGCGCATCGCCAAGTCCGGCCAGGAAACCACCTGGATCGTTGCCGAGTTGGACGGCAAGGTCGTCGGCCATGGCAGCCTGGTCGTGCAGGGTTCGCCGCGCCGTTCGCATATCGGCGAGATCAATATCGGGCTTGACGATGCCTTTGTCGGCAAGGGCATCGGCTCTGCCATACTTGGCGCGCTGCTTGACGTGGCCGACAACTGGCGCGCCCTGAAGCGAGTCGAATTGACCGTCTTTGCCGACAACGAGCCGGCCGTCCGTCTCTACACAAGCCACGGCTTCGAGGTCGAAGGCTGGCATGTGAAGGCCGGGTTTACCGACGGGCAGTACCACGACCTCCTGAGCATGGCCCGGCTGCGGTTCTGATATCCGCTGTTGTCTGGTCTCCCTTGGCGTTTGCACCGCAAGCGGCTAGACGGGACCAATGACCGCCGTCTTTGACCCAACCCCTACGCCTCCGGTGGAAATTCTGGCGGTGCTGTCGCTGCTCTGCCCGGAAGTCGTGCGTGACATCGAGCAGAACTGGAATGCGCCGGTTTCAGATTATGCCCGCCATGTGTGGCGGCCGGTGGCAAGGCCTGCATCGGGCCCGGCAATCGCTGCCCGCTCGATCCTGCGCGAAGTCCTGCATCAGCGCCTTGAGGTGTTCATGCAGCCCGAAGAGATCGGCAAGGCCCTCGAAGAGTTCGAGCACAGACCGGTGATTCAGTCCGGCCTGCACTGCCTGCTTCTGATGGACCGGATCACCTTCGATGCCCTCCTGCTTGCCTGGCTCGGCGCGGTCGAAAACGGGCTGTCGGCCTTCTTCAGCTTCATGGGAACGACGATGACCATGGAGACAATTGGCCGGGAGGGGCCGGGATGGCTCGATGTCGGCGACGACAAGGTTAACCTGTTTGGAATGGGGCGCCACAAACTGTGCCGCAAAAGCGCCTGCGTGGCCGGTCCCGTCTCCCTCAACAAGCGCGCGCTCGAAGCGGTGGGCGACGAAACGGATGCCAGCCGCTGGCTGGGCACACTGCTTGCCAGCCAGGACAAGGTGTTTGGAACTGCCGCCGATGCGCTGATAGCCCTCAACGAGGATCTGGTCGCCGATTGGGATCGTTCCGGCATGGCCCAGCCGATTTTCATCGATGATCGGCTCGCCGCTTCTGCCATGGCGCGGCATCTGGAACATGACGGCAGCCTTGTTTCCAGGCTGCTCCTTGAGCCCGCAAGGCGCCAGCGTCTCGAACGTGCCTTGCAAGCAGCCGCATCGAGCCCATTTGGCAGGTTCCTGCCCAATGCCACGGCCTATTTCTGGGGCATCCGCGAGGAGCGCGTGCGCAAGCTCGTCCTCGAGAACGGGCACCTGATCGAGCCTGGCAGGCCGCATGGTCTTTCCATTCCGTTCGAGCGGCCGCATCTCAGGCAGGCGCTGCTGGACGGAGTGCTGCTGCCGAACTTGTTCCTGATGTTCCTGGTCCTTGCCATATTGCCGCGCGTGCGAGTTGTGGGCGGCCTGAGACAGATTGGTTATGTAGCGCTTTTCCACTCGATCCTGCTGGCTGCGCTAGATGAAAACGCGCCGGAAGAGCGCGATCTGGCTGCGGAATTGCAGGTTCGGGAAAATGCCTGGGGCATGCGGGTCATCGACGAAAAGATCTCGGTCCGCGAGCAGCTTGCCGGCCTGCCGGAAGGGGCGCTCTTCCCGGCCCTGCTCCGGCAATACCGTTTGCGGACGTTTGCCGAGGCGACCGACGACCTGAAGCTGGTTCGCGAAAACGCCCGATGGCGCAAGATCGGCCAGGCAGAGATCAAGGCGAACTGAGCCTACTTCAGGCTGATTTTCTGGTGCGCAACCGCAAGCGACGGCGATCTATCGGTGAGCCTCTGGCGTCTGATCCGGCCGCTTCCTCGACGCTGATGCCTTTCGGGATTTCGACGACGGCTTCCGCCTCGATCGGCAGCGCTCTGCCACCGGACCCACACGGATCGCTCGATGCCCATTTGCGCTGCCGCTTGCTGGTCGACGGCTATCGGTTCATTCTTGTGAACCTTGGCCGTGAAGTGCGTAGCGAGATCACGCCGTCACGGCCCCTAGTGAGGTCTTGTTCGATGGACTGCTCGGGCTGCGGTTTCGAGGTTGAGGGCGGTTACGCTTTCTGTCCGAGGTGTGGCAGGCGCCAGCCCGTGCCATGTGCCAGTTGCGGCTACCGCTGCGCACCTGATTTCGAGTTCTGTCCGAAATGTGGGGCAAGCGTCGGTGCGCCCGCAAAAGCCGTCGAACGGCCTGCTCCGACGCCAAGCCGGACCATTGTGCAGCCTTCTCGAACTCCGTCGCTGCTTCCGAACATCGAAAGCGAAGATGGGCAGTATCCCGTCTCTGACGCCGATCGCCGGACGGTAACGGTCCTGTTCGCCGACCTTTGCGGCTTCACAACACTCAGCGAGCAGCTCGACCCCGAGGTCATGCAAGCGCTGCAGAACGAACTGTTCAAGGAATTGACGGCGGCCGTGCGAAACTTTGGCGGTTTCGTCGACAAATTCATCGGCGATGCACTGCTCGCTTTGTTCGGTGCGCCGGTCGCGCATGAGGACGATCCGGAACGTGCGCTTCGCGCCGCTCTCGACATGATCGCCCGGACGGCGCGGCTCGGCGAAAGCACCCCCCACTCCGGCTCGCCTCTGTCGCTCCATATCGGCATAAACACTGGTCCGGTCGTCACTGGCGGATTGGGCGTCGGCATCGCCAAATCCTATTCGGTGACCGGCGATACAGTGAATACGGCGCAACGCCTGCAATCGCTGGCCGCACCGGGTGAGGTGCTGGTAGGCGAGCTCACTCACAGGCTGACCCGGCACGCCTTCTCTTACGAGTCGCTGGGTGATGTCGTGCTTCGCGGCAAGGCTGGCAGTGTGCTCGTCCATCGACTGGATGCACCGCTTGCGGCGCCGCGTGCAGCGCGTGGGCTCGAGGCGCTCGGCCTCAGTGCGCCGATAATAGGTCGTGGTGCGGAGCTCAATAGAATGCTGGCGAGCCTTGACCAGGCGTGCGGCGGCTCGGCCCAACTTGTCCGCCTCGTCGGAGAAGCCGGTATCGGGAAATCGCGGCTGGTGAACGAGTTCGTCGCCCGCGTCGGCGACGAGGATCGTTTTCGCAACGTCGCCGTGCGACAGGCCACGTGCTCACCGCTGGGCGAACAATCATTTGGCGCCTTGGGCGCAGTGGTGCGCAGCGCTGCCGGGATGATGCAAAACGACAATGGGGACGAAATGCGGGGGAAGCTCGCAGGCTTGCTTGCCGATCTCGGCCTGCAGGGCGAGGAGGCGAAGCGGCTGATGCCTTTGCTCTACCATGTGCTTGGCCTTGGCGACCCCGATACCACCTTGCAGCATGTCGAGCCCGAGCAGCTGCGGCGGCAAATTCTCTACGCAGTCCGCACAATCATCGAACGGCGGCTTGCGTTGTCGCCGCTGTTGATTGTCGTCGAAGACCTGCACTGGGCCGACGCCGTGTCGCTCGAGGCACTACGTTTCGTGATGGACAGGTTAGTGCGCACGCGGTTGATGGTGCTGGTCACGCATCGTCCGGCGCCGGACAATGACCAGCTCGACTCAAGTCGGGTCAGTCACACAGCGCTGAGGCTTTCGCCCCTCAACAGCGATGACGGACGCAGCCTGCTGGCGGCGCTTTTCGGCGAGAGCTGGGTAAACTCCGCGGGAGGGCTTCTCCACCAGATCCTCGAGCGCGCGGGCGGCAACCCCTTTTTTGTAGAGGAGATCGTTCGCGGCCTTATCGATCGCGGTGTACTGATGCGCGAGGGCCAGCGATGGCGGACTGTGGCAGGCGAAGTGGCAACCGGCATTCCCGCCACTATCCAGGCAATGTTGCTTGCTCGCGTCGACCGGCTGCCCCAAGAGGCGCGCCGGTTGGCCCAGGAAGCCGCGGTAATCGGCCCGCGCTTCAATGCCACACTTCTGAAAACCGTCACAGCCGACCCTGGCCGGCTAGAAGCCGGCTGCGAACTGCTTTGCGATGCGGAAATCATCGAGGAAATTGCCGGATCAGGCTCGGTCTCGTCGCAAGGCTACCGCTTTACGCAAACACTGCTGCAGGACGTGATCTACCAGAATCTGCTCCTGCAACGCCGGACCGACATCCACGGGCGGGTCGGCGCTGCCTTGGAGCAACTGTGCGGCGACAAGCCGGAACGGCTCGAGGATTTGACCGTGCTCGGTTATCATTTCGCACAGAGCGCCGAGCGGGAGAAGGGCGCGCATTACCTGCAGGCGGCGGGCGATCGCGCTCGCATGATATACGCCAACGACGACGCCCTTCGTTTCTACGATCGAGCACTGACTGCGTTGGGCGCGATCGGGCAAACACCGCTCAAACTGGCAATTGCAGAGCGCATTGCCGATTTGAGCGGCCCGGTAGGCCGCCGCGAGATCGCGCACCACCACTACGAGACGGTGTTGCAGGCATACCGCGAGTCAGCCAATCGTGTCGCTTCGGCGCGAGTTTTGCGTAAGATCGGTCGGCTGCTCTGGGACGTCGGCAAGCGGGACAACGCAGAATCCCGCTATGCTGAAGCGGCAGCGCTCCTCGATGGAGCGGATGCTCCGATCGAGCAAGCGCAACTCTGGCAAGAACGTGGCCGACAGGCGTTCCGTAGCGGAGATCACGCTCTCGCGGTAAAATGGGCAGACGCGGCGCTGGATTGCGTACGCACTCTGACAACGGAGCATGTCTCCGAGGTAGGATGTGATGCCACTCTTGTGACCGCCGAGGCACTTAATACCAAGGCTGTTGCGCTGGCTCGCCTTGGGCGAAGCCGTGAAGCCGTGCGACAGGTTGAGCGTAGCATTGAATTGGCCGAAGCCGCCGGTCTACTGGGCGCGGCCTGTCGCGGCTACACCAATCTCGGCGTGCTTTACACGATTATCGATCCGGCACAGGCGATGGAGGTCTGTCGGCGCGGTCTTGAAGTGGCGCGCCATATTGGTGATTTGGGTTTCCAGGCGCGCCTTCTCGCCAATCTGGCTGTCGCTTGTTGTACTTTCACGGATCGCTGTCCAACGGAGGGCGTGCCTGCTGCCGAGAAGGCCATCGAGATCGACCGGGCGCTCGACCAGCGCGAGCACCTGGCGGTGCCGTTGATCGTGCTTGGGCAGATCCACCAGTGCCACGGCCGTCCGGAACTGGCGGTCGGCTTGTTCCACGAAGCACTGGACGTAGCCCGCGAAACGGGCGAACCCCAACTGCTGTTTCCGTGCTATGATGGTCTCGCAACGCTTAATCTCGACCTCGACAATCTGGCCGAGGCCGAACGCTACTTTTCCCTGGCGCAGGGCATATGCGCCCAGCACGGGCTCGACCCGGAAGCGCTTGTGGTGCTGCCTTTTCTCGACTAGCCGGGTTGGAGGTTGGAAATGTCCGCGCGTAGTGACTTGGTACCGCTTCAACCGGGCGACCGTGCGCCGAACTTGGTACTCGACGCCATTACCCAGGAAGGCAAGATCGCGCTTGACGACTATCGCGGACAAAAACCGGTGCTGGTCGGCCTGTTTCGAGGTCTGCATTGTGCGTTTTGCCGGCGCTATATCGCCGCCCAGGCGCGGCTTGATCCGGAGCTGCGCGAAAAGGGCGTGGAGAGCCTGACGGTGGTCAACACCCCGATCGAACGGGCGCGCCTCTATTTCCGCTACCACCCGATGCCGAATCTGCTTGCGGCCTCCGACCCTGAGCGCGCTTCACATCGTGCTTTTGGACTGCCCAATCTCGAATTCACCCAAAACGAGACGAACTGGCCGTACAAGGTCTCGATGGCAGCGGTAAAGGATATGCGGGTCGACGTACCAGGCGAGTTGCCCGGTCCTATGGATCCTATTGCGGCCACCGAAATCCTCAACAAGATGGACCATTACGAAGTGACCGAAGCCGACGAGCAGATGGTGGCAACGGGACACGGACAACTGGTCGGTCAGTTCCTGCTGGACCGGCAGGGGATCGTCCGCTGGAGCTTCACGGAGGTTCCAGAGGGTGGGCGATACATGTTTGGGGCGCCAAGCCCGCAGGAGCTGATGTCAGCCGTGTCTCAAGTCGCCCAATAGACTTGCGAACGAGGTAAGGTAAACGGGCGGGACACTGAAATGACACTGACGAGACGAGTTCACCGTTCTTCGAGCACGGCCTCGACCTTGGCTACAAAGTCATCGAGTGAGCGATCCCCGCGAATCTCGATGCGCGGAAGGTCGATGGGATCGCAATCGAGGTCCGCCGGCCCGTGTCTGCCGCCGAAGCCGATCCGATAGCCGCACTCCTTGGCCAGCCGGCCAAGCCGTCGGTCGGTGACAGAAAAGGGTGCCGCGAACGCCGTGGTTGGCCGACCGGTCCACCGTTCGATGAACATGCGAGAGCGCAGGAGCTCGGCGGCCAGGTCGGAGCTCGACAGACCATCGATGGCGCGATGCGTCGCCAGATGGCTTCCGAAGAACGCACCTTCGGCGGCGAGGCGTTGCACCGTCCCGGCGTCCATAAGCTGTGTCGGCGGACCGCTGTCGGCGTCCCACAGTGCACTTTCACCCACTAGGTCCGTCACCAGGAACACTTCCGCGGTCAGGTCGTTCGCTCGCAAGATCGGCCAGGCATGGTCGGCAAAGTTCTGGAAGCCGTCGTCGAAGGTGATGAGCACTGGGCGGCCAGCGAAAGGTTGACGGCTGGCGATGAACCGTTCCAGCTGCTCGGACCTAATCGCGTGAAAGCCATTGGCGCGCAGCCATGCCATCTGGCTGTGGAATGCGGCGGGCGTGAGCCGAAAACGGGCGAGCGCGGCCGGACCTTCATCGGCGACGCTGTGATACATGAGGACAGGGATACGCTGCCGCCGCTCGCTACGCGCAACGTCGCGGCGCAGGGCCCGCGCCCCGCCCCAGACGATATTTCGCGCGACGCCGATTTCGAGGCGCGCGCGGATTGGCGCATGATCGATCATCGGTTCCGTCGCCACCTCGTCCGGTGACAGGCGGCGGAAGCGGTCTATGCGATAGAGCTCGGTCTGGATCGATTGATCGAGGACGAGGCCTTCGGTCCCTGCCAGCGTCTCTGAGATCGCTTGTGCACCGAATGTGTTCCAGTCGAAGCCGGTCCTTTCAACATTGTCGCGTAATACGAATGCGTGTGCGTTGATGAAACTGCCGCCAGGCGCCAATGCCTCGACGATTTTTTTGGCGATGCGCCGCAACTCGGCGAGATCATCCAGATAGTAGAGCACTTCCGAACACACGATCAGGTCCATCTCACCAGGCAGCGTGTCCGCGCAGAAATCCAGTACGCCGAACTCAACATTCGGCTGATCGCTGCATCGCGCGCGCGCTCGCCCGATAGCGACGGCGGAGATGTCGGTTGCGGTCAAATGGGCCACTCGCGGCGCCAGCTGCCGCGTGAAGTGCCCCTCCGCGCAGGCCAGCTCGAGCGCCCGTCCGATCGGACCGGCAGGCAGAATTTCGAGCTGCCGCTCATACTTTTCCTGCTCATAGGACGAACCGTAGTTCCAGGGATCCTCGGTCGCGAAACGGCGATTCCAGAACGACCTGCGATCATCGTCGTGCCCATCCGCAGCCGATGCACGGCGCGGTGGTGCAAGCGGCTCTGTAGCTTCGGCGCTCGACCGAACCAGCCTCCGCGCTTCCGCGGCCAACCGCGCGAATTTGCCGAAGTGGCTGTGCCGATCGGACCGGCGTCCGGCGATGGACAACAATGCCTCGGCTGCAGATATGTCTGACATGTCGGCACGGGCGCCCTGTTGCGGGGCACGTACAGGCGGTCGCCTCGCAAGCCGCGCGGCACTGTGTATAAGCCGCTCAGGGGGCACGAAATCCCGGGCCAATTCAATCCAATGGCGCCTTGTCACTTTCCCGAGTACGCCGAACTGCACGACAGCCTCGATCTGGCCATCCATCATCAGATAGGCATAAATTTGGTCGATTCCTTCCGGAAGTTCGATCGAGGTCGGATTTCGAATATCGACGCGAATTCCAAGCGTCCGCGCCAGCCGGCGCGGCGCGGCAAGATCGTCGAAGTCGAGAAGCATTTCCTCAAGGTGATACTGGACGCGGCGACCCGCGACGGGATCGTCCCAGACCTTGCCGAGTTCGGTGATCAACTCGGTGAGGGAGCCGCCGAACCTGTCCCATCTGGCAGCCAATTGCGCTGGCACCGATAGGCTTCCTACCATAAGGCCATCGAAGGCCACCTTGGCGATCTCACGCGCCCACTTACGTCCTGCCGGGAGCGCGCGCAGGGTCTGCGGGCTGATCGAGCAGCGGCCGCTGCCGCAATCCGACGCGGCGTTCCACAACGCGAACCACGCGAGTGCTTCGGAAGCGGTGCGGCCGTTCGTTTCGATCGCACCATTGGCATGAGCCGATGCTGGCTTTTTGACCCTGGGATCAGGAGAAAAGCCGCGGGCGATCACGATTTCCGCATCGGCCAGCATCTGTGTCGAATTGCGGGTGAGCGAGTTGGGACTGGTCCGATAGAAAGCGAGCGACTCGTCGACCATCACCCAACGTTTGCCTAGACGTGCCAGGCGCTGCCACAGATCCCAGTCCTCGCAGGTGCGCAGCGAAACATCGAAGCCGCCCAACTCGACAATTGTCTTCCGGTCGACGAGCAGCGCGTGAGTGCGGATGGGGCAACGGCGCGCGAATGTTTCGAAGGGCTGGATCGCAACCTCCGTCGGGATGCTCGACGGGGTGAGTTCGCCATCGGGCATCACGCGCCGGGAACCGCAATAGGCGGTGACCGCATCGGGCGCGGCTTCAAGCGCGGCCAGCATTTTCGCAAGGAAGCCGGCGTCCACCCAATCGTCCGCATCCAGGAACATGAGCCAACGTCCGCGCGATGTCGAAATCCCGCTATTGCGCGCGCCCGCGGCGCTATACGCAGAAGCGCTCAACGTCCGAAACCGGGCATCGTGCTCCACATAGCCGGCGATGATCGCGGCGGTGGCGTCCGTGGAGACGTCGTCGACGACGATCGCCTCCCAATCCACTATTTCCTGATCGACAAGGCAATCGAGTGCGCGCGGCAGCGTTACCTCCGCGTTGTGCGCAGGAACCACGATTGAAACCAAGGGATTATGCGCCACGCCGTCTTACCCGCGCCTGGTTCGAAGGTAGAACAAGAGTCCCGAAACATAGCCGGCGATTTCCTGCCAAAGGAAACGGTCCTCAGCGACACTGCGTCCAAACAGTCTCCTGCGAACACTTCCGAGCCGCCGCGACGCCGCCATTTGGCTGCAGAGCGAGCTTGCTCCTGTCGTGCTACCGATGTTGGAAGCCGGGCGCAGCATTCGCATCCGTGCCGCCGAGCTTGGGCGCCAGCTGTCGCAGAGGGACGTCAAGGCCAAGCATGCCGCATACTCATGTCGTCGATCCCCGGAGTCGGCGCCATGACCACGAGCTGCGGTCCCTGGCATCGTGCAATAGCTATGGCAACCTGACGTCTTTTGCAATCGGGACGCAATAGATGCAAGCCCACTGAAGCGTTGGGGGGAATGACTGCAGTGATTGGGACTATTGCTCCCCTGCTATCGACCGCAACGCCTCGATTCCGAGGTGCATTCTCGAACAGCCACTCTCCGTGCGAAACAAGACCTTCCTTCTACCGTTGGGCCCGCATCGGAAGCTGATCGTCGCAGTATACAGCCGGGTGCGAGACAGTATGTGCACCGCCAGACCCGCTATTTTAGATACTTCTAATGAATATGCGCTACTTAATTGAGTTCCAAGTAGCTATAGACTGACATTGTATTACTCATTTCTATAGTAGATTTCGTCAAATGGTCGATTAGCTTAGCCGGTTATGCCTGCTATCACGAAGAGATGTGCGAGCGACGTAACTCGGAACCCGTTCATTTGCCGCTAGTCAAGAGATGTAAAAGGGACCCACGAATTGGCTTAAGCCAAGAAGATTCCGGCTTGCGATCCGGCTATTTTGCTGACATGTTTGGGCGTTTTTGGGTTTTGCACTGTGGCAGGTGTTCAAATGAAGGGGCATAAGGATGGCTAAGGAATCTTCGAGTACCGCTTCTTCGGCAAGTAAAGCGGACGAAAATCTGATAAGCAATGCAGATGGAAACGGGCTGGCCTTCATGGGGGTCCAGGCCCGCGAGAGCGGGGTGTCCGGCGACGCTGTAGGTGTCGACAAGATACGTGATCTGCTGTTCGGCAACCAGATGCAGGACTACGACCGCCGTTTTTCCAAGCTTGAAGAACGGTTCTTGCAGCGCTTCAAGGATGTCGAATCCGAGGCCAAGCGCAATCTTGAAATGTACGAGTCGAATGCAAAGAAGCAGGTCGAATCGCTCGCGGCGCAATTGCGGAACGAAAAAGATGCACGAGCGGAGGCCGACAAGGAGATTGACCGGAATCTTCGCGAGCAAAATCAGGCGCTTGAAAAGCAGGTGCGCGCGTTGTCGGATCAATTGAGCGAGCTTGAGCGCGAAGTCGCGGACCGGATAAATCGAAGCGATCAATTGCTGCGTGAGGAAATCAAGCAAAAGAATGAAAGCATTCAGATGCTGATTGAGAAAATGTTTTCCGATCTCAGCAACGTCAAGACCGACCGAAATCTTTTGGCCGGCCTGTTTGTCGAGGTTGCAAAATGTCTAAATCAGGATCCCGTCGGCAGCAAGCACAACTCGGAACGCAGCTGGAAAGTGAGTTGATCGGAACTTGACGTCGACCGTCGACCCAATCAGCCTTCCTCAAAGAGCAGCTTCGAACGATCCAGAGATTGATCGCGAGGCTCTGGCTAATCTTTTGGTCGAAATTGCTCGGAACGTCGATCCGGACTACCGTGCGCGTCTCTACGGAGTTCCAACCGCCGATCCTCGCATGGAGACGCTGCGCCAGTTGCTGGTCGGCCGCGAAATTTCGGAGCTTTCACGAGTTGCGCACCTGCTCGACGAACCTGAGCAGCTTGCGGCTGCAGTGGGGGGTGTTCTCCCCAGTGCAGCCGCACGTGCGCCTCATGCGCAACTCGGCGAGGCCCTTGCGCCAGCTGTCGAGAGGGCCGTGCAGCGGTCCATCCAGAAGAGCCCGCGCACGCTTACGGATATATTATACCCGGTGTTTCTGCCGGCAATTCGCAAGTCGATCGGGGAAAAGATCGATCAGACCTTTCAGTCGCTGAATGAAACTCTAAGACATATATTTACCTGGCATGGGCTCAAGTGGAGATTTGAAGCTTGGAGAACGGGTGCAAGCTTCTCAGAAGTTGTTCTTAAGCATTCTCTTGTCTATCGTGTAGAGCATGTATTTCTCATCAACCGCAATTCCGGGATTTTGATAGCGCATGTAACAGCCGATAATGCAACGAGCGAAGATCCTCAACTCATTTCTTCGATGCTTAGTGCTATTCAAGATTTTGTGAAAGACTCATTTAACGAGAAAGAACAAAGCGGCCTGGACACTATCCGTTTCGGAGAGCTTCGTCTCTGGTCGGAAGTTGGACCGTTTGCGACCTTGGTCGCGGTGATCCGGGGAAATCCGCCAGAGGAATTACATGAAATCGTTCGCGATGTGTTGTTTCGCATCCATGATGAATACTCCCAGGCTTTAGAGCAGTTTGACGGCGACAGTTCGCAGTTGGCCGGCATAGAGACGCAGTTGCAATCCTGCGTTGAACTGAAGCAGGAGGACTCAAACCAGGGATTTCCGTGGCTGGTGGTGGCTGCAGTCCTGCTGGTTTTGATTCCGGCAGGCGGTTGGTTCTTTCTTTCCTGGCAATCCGGGCAACGCTGGCAGGCCTATGTGTCGCGGCTGAGTACCCAGCCGGGCATCATCGTTGCCGAACAAAAGGTGCGCGATGGCCAATTCTATATTGCCGGCCTGAGAGACCCGCTTGCCGCCGACCCGCAGNTGGCAGGCCTATGTGTCGCGCCTGGGAACCCAGCCGGGCATCATCGTTGCCGAACAAAAGGTGCGCGATGGCCAATTCTATATTGCCGGCCTGAGAGACCCGCTTGCCGCCGACCCGCAGTCGCTGTTGTCCGGAACCCAGGTCGATCCCGCCCGCGTTCATTCGCAGTGGCAATTCTATCAGAGCCTTGAGCCGGAGTTCGTGCTGAAGCGGCTGACGGCGTCGCTGACCCCGCCGAAATCGGTTCGGCTTTCGATCGTCGAGGATCGCATCGTTGCCGAGGGTGACGCTCCCGACACCTGGATAGATCGGGCACGCGCAGCGGCCCGACAGCTTGAGGCAGGCGGACCGGTATTCGATATNGCTCCCGACACCTGGATAGATCGGGCACGCGCAGCGGCCCGACAGCTTGAGGCAGGCGGACCGGTATTCGACATCTCCAAGGTTCGTGATGTGAGCCCCGAAGCACGCGCGGCGGAGCACTGGCAGGCCTATGTGTCGCGACTGGGAACCCAGCCGGGCATCATCGTTGCCGAACAAAAGGTGCGCGATGGCCAATTCTATATTGCCGGCCTGAGAGACCCGCTTGCCGCCGACCCGCAGGCTTTGCTGTCCGGAACGCAGGTCGATCCCGCCCGCGTTCATTCACAGTGGCAATTCTATCAGAGCCTTGAGCCGGAGTTCGTGTTGAAGCGGCTAACGGCGTCGCTAGCTCCGCCGGATTCAGTACGACTTTCGATCGTCAATGATCGCATCGTTGCCGAGGGTGAGGCTCCCGACACCTGGATAGATCGGGCACGCGCAGCGGCCCGACAGCTTGAGGCAGGCGGACCGGTATTCGATATCTCCAGGGTCCGTGATGTGAGCCCCGAAGCACGCGCGGCGGAGCNGCTCCCGACACCTGGATAGATCGGGCACGCGCAGCGGCCCGACAGCTTGAGGCAGGCGGACCGGTATTCGATATCTCCAGGGTCCGTGATGTGAGCCCCGAAGCACGCGAGGCGGAGCGCTGGCAGGCCTATGTGTCGCGCCTGGGAACCCAGCCGGGCATCATCGTTGCCGAACAAAAGATGCGCGATGGCCAATTCTATATTGCTGGCCTGAGAGACCCGCTTGCCGCCGACCCGCAGGCTTTGCTGTCCGGAGCGCAGGTCGATCCCGCCCGCGTTCGTTCGCAGTGGCAATTCTATCAGAGCCTTGATCCGGAGTTCGTGCTGAAGCGGCTAACCGCGTCGCTGACCCCGCCGAAATCGGTTCGGCTTTCGATCGTCGAGGATCGCATCGTTGCCGAGGGTGAGGCTCCCGACACCTGGATAGATCGGGCACGCGTAGCGGCCCGACAGCTTGAGGCAGGCGGACCGGTATTCGACTTCTCCAAGGTTCGCGATGTGAGCCCCGAAGCACGCGCGGCGGAGCACTGGCAGACTTATGTGTCGCGTCTTGAGGCCCAACCGGGAATCATCGTCGCCCAACAAAGGGCGAGTGGCGGACATTTCTACATTTCCGGCCTGAGAGATCCGCAGGCCGCCGACCCGCAGGCTCTGCTGTCCGGAACGGACGTTGATCCGGCTCGCGTTCATTCGCAGTGGCAATTCTATCAGAGCCTTGATCCGAAGTTCGTGGTGAAGCGGCTGATGGCGTCGCTGGTCCCGCCGGATTCAGTACGATTTTCGATCATCAAGGATCGCATCGTTGTCGTGGGCGAGGCTCCTGCCGCCTGGATAGATCGGGCGCGGGTCGCCGCCCAACAACTGGCCGCGGACGGACTCTCTCTAGAAATTTCCGAGCTGCGCGAGGTGACCCCTCAGGAACTCACGCATTTGAGGGAGGCTATTCAAGCGGTCGACATTTTCTTCGATTCTGGCAAGGCTGTACCGGGACCAGAGCAACTGCCAGTTCTCGACCAATTGGCGAATCAATTGAAAGAATTGGCCAAGGACGCCCGCAAGGCAGGCGTAACAGCACAGTTCATGTTGACCGGCCATTCGGACACCGTGGGCCGTGAGACGGCCAACGCGTCGATCAGCGCCGCCCGCGCCGAGACAGTTCGTGCGCTTCTCAAGAAGCGCGGCGTCGCTCCGGAATCGCTTTTGGTTCGCGGCGCGGGCACTTTTGAGCCGGCGGAGACTGAGAATAGCCGAACCGGGAGCTCCGCCAATCGCAGAGTTTCGGTTACGGTAAACTTCCACTAGGGCCCAGGTTATTGCAAAAAAAGATCTGCATGTTGGGCGGGTTCGCTGTCGGAAAGACGAGTCTGGTTCGCAGGTTTGTGCAAAGCATCTTTTCAGAAACCTACTTGACCACGGTGGGAGTGAAAATCGACAAGAAGAGTGTTGTACTGCCGGATAAAACCGTGGATCTGATTTTGTGGGATCTGGCCGGCGAAGACGATATCGGGTCGTTCCGCGTCAGCTATGTGCGGGGCGCGAGCGGGCTCGTGCTTGTCGTCGATGGAACCCGCGCCGCTACCCTAGCAGTGGCGCTCACGCTGCGCGAGCGGGCCGAGGCCGAATTCGGCGCCATGCCGTTCGTATTGCTGTTCAACAAATCCGATCTGGCCGATCGGTGGGCAATATCGGATAGTGAGATCAACGAACTGAGGCAACTTGGATGGCAAATCTATCTGACAAGTGCGCTTTCGGGTGAATATGTTGATGATGCGTTCCGCCAGCTTGCTTCGATGGTCACCGAATAGACCATGCGTGGATTGCCAAGAGAAGTCAGAAGCTGGATTTACGATTTCTTCTCCAACGAGCACTCTGTCGCATATCTGAAAATTGATGCCCAGCTTTGCATCGCTGAGAAGGGCGGCAGTGTTGAACATTACGGCCTATCATCACTTTGCATTGGCAAGCCCGTTGCCGAGCAGCTTGCGTTCATGGAAGGTTTGCTGCCTTGCCCGGAGCTTCCATATCATATGGC
The DNA here is from genome assembly GCF_000502375.1 of Mesorhizobium sp. L48C026A00. Classification (NCBI taxonomy): domain Bacteria; kingdom Pseudomonadati; phylum Pseudomonadota; class Alphaproteobacteria; order Hyphomicrobiales; family Phyllobacteriaceae; genus Mesorhizobium; species Mesorhizobium sp. L48C026A00. The sequence continues at coordinate 126,136 of NZ_AYWU01000004.1, forward strand.
CATGGTCGAACTGCCCAGCGGGCGTGTCGCGGACCTTCATCTTTTTGCTGGCAATGCCTGCGTATGGCTGCTCTTTCTTGACGCCACTGCCGAACGCGACAACAGGCAGCGGCTTCAACAGAAGGCTTATGAAATGACACTCCTGCAAGAGAGGGAGCGTCAACTCAACGAAAAATTACAGTTGACGAACGAGGCGTTGCGGCAGAGCCAGGAGGGATTGTCGCGTGAATACCAGCGCGCCGAAAGCCTGCTCCTCAACATTCTTCCGGCGTCGATCGCGGAGCGGTTAAAGGCCGACGAGCAAATTGCAGACAACCATGCTGACGTGAGTGTGCTTTTTGCCGACATCGTCGGATTTACGGAAAGAGCGCGGAACGTCGGAGCCGAGGTAACGCTGGCTATTTTGAACTACTTCTTCAAGGCAGCGGATCTGCTCTCGGAACGAGACGGCTGCGAAAAGATCAAGACAATCGGCGATTGTGTGATGGTGGTCGCTGGCCTGCCCGTCGCGCGATCCGATCATGCAGAAGCTCTTGCGCACTATGCACTTGAACTGCGGAAGGCGGTTAAGCACGAACGCTTCGCAGGAGAACCGATAAGACTCAGAATTGGAATTCACTCAGGACCAATCGTCGCGGGCGTCATAGGCAAAAGGCGGTTTGCCTATGACCTTTGGGGCGAGACCGTTAATCTCGCCGCACGTATTCAAACGTCAGCGGAGCCCGATGAAATCCGTATTTCGGATGCAACTCGCAAACTGCTTGGACCAAATTTTGCTTGCGACCCTCTCGCGGAAACGGAATTGCGCGGTACAGGTCGTGTGCGAATGTGGCGGCTCCCGGCCTGATTTGCCGGGCTACTTCACGTCCGATTTAATAAACTGCTGCAGTTCCGGGGTCTTCGGCCTGCCGAAGAGTTCAACCGAAGGCCCCTCTTCCCAGATCTTTCCGTGATGCATGAAAATCGTTGTGGTCGCCACCCGGCGGGCAAAACCCATCTCGTGGGTGACGAGCAGCATGGTCATTCCGTTACGGGCGAGCGTTTCCAGCACGTTCAGCACCTCCTCGGTCAGTTCCGGATCGAGCGCCGACGTCACCTCGTCGAACAGCATCACCTTGGGACGCATGGCGAGCGAGCGGGCGATCGCCACGCGCTGCTGCTGGCCGCCGGAAAGCTGGTCGGGATAGGCGTCGAACTTCTCCGACAGGCCAACCATGCCGAGAACTTCCTCCGCAGTGGTTTTGGCTTCAGCTTTCGACACCAATTTGACGATCCGCGGCGCCAGCATGATGTTTTCGGCCACCGTCAGGTGCGGAAAGAGATTGTAGCTTTGGAAGACGATGCCGACATCGGTGCGCAGCTTGCGCAACTCTTTCGGGTCTCGGCCAACGGCGTGGCCGGCAACTTCGATGCGGCCGGAATTGATCATTTCCAGGCCGTTGATGCAGCGCAGAAGCGTGCTTTTTCCGGAACCGGAGCGGCCGATCAACGCAAACACATCGCCCCGATTGACGGACAGCGAGACGCCCTTGAGGACTTCGACAGCTCCGAAGCTCTTGTGGACATTATCAATAAGCACTTCCGGCATGGAGCCTCCTTTCCAGCAGACGCGACAGCTGGGACAACGGATAGCAGACGACAAAGTAGAGAGCCGCGACTGCGAGAAAAACGCGGAACGGCTGGAACGTCGCGTTGTTGATGAGTTGCCCGGCGCGGGCGAGTTCAACGAAGCCGATGATCGAGGTGATCGACGTGTTCTTGACCACCTGCACGGCAAAGCCGACGGTGGAAGGGAGCGCGATGCGTAGGGCCTGGGGCAGGATGACGTAGCGGTATTGCTGGGCTCGCGTCATCGCCAAGGATTCCGACGCCTCCCATTGCTGCTTGGCCACGGCCTGAATGGAGCCGCGCCAGATCTCCGCAAGGTAGCCCGAGGCATAGATCGTCATCGAAACGCCGGCTGCGACCAGGGGCGGCATTTGAAAGCCGGCGAGGCTGAGGCCGTAATACGAAAGAAACAGGATCATCAGCACGGGAATGCCCTGGATGATCTGGATGTAGGTGGCGGCGGCAACCCGCACGGCCTTGCGTGTCGAGGTCCGCGCGAGTGCAATGATGAAGCCGATAAAGCCTCCACCGGAAAGCGCAATGACGGTCAAAAGGATCGTCCACTGCAGCGCCGAGACAAGGAAACCGAATTCGCTGAAGCCGAAAGTCCGGAGCGTCATGCCTGCACCTCCGCAAGGGAGGTCGTCGCCTTGCGCGCCACACGGCGCCCGAACAGGCCCCAGCCAACGAGCGCCAGTATCGCGCGCAACGCCAGGGCGAGAGCCAGATAGATCAGCGTCACGACGATATAGACTTCGAACGAACGAAAACTTTGCGATTCGACAAAGGCTGCGGAAGCGGCGAGTTCCTTGGTCGAAATCGCCGAGCAGATGCTTGAAGCAAGCATCATCAGGACGAATTGGCTGCACAGCGCCGGATACACCTTGGCGATTGCCGGCATGATGATGACATGGCGATAGATTTGAAAGGACGTGAACCCGAGCGCTTCACCCGCCTCGATCTGCGACTTGTGGACGGCTTCTATGCCGGCTCGGATAATTTCGGTCGAATAGGCTGCGAGGTTTATCGTCATGCCGATCAGCGCCGCCGTCGTTGCGCTAACCCGCAGACCAACGCCGGGTAGTCCGAAATAAATGATGAAAAGCTGAACCAGGAATGGCGTGTTGCGGATGATCTCGACATACGCATCGACCATGAGCCGTACCGCCCGGCCGTGCATCGAACGCAGCGACGCGAGAACGATGCCGAACGAACTTCCCATCACGATGGAGGCGGCGGACAACATGATCGTCAGCCATATCCCGGCGACAATCTCGTCGGTGTATTGCGCGATAGCGCCGAACTGGAATGTGTAAGACATTCTTGGTCCTCGATCGGAACGTCACCAACGAATTTGCCGGACGCAGATCGTCCGGCAACCTTTCGTGAGATCAGAACAAAGGCAGTTGCGGCATCGGGGTGCCCGTCCACTTCGTCGCGATGGCGTCAAGTTCGCCGGAATTCTTCATCAGATAGATCGCGGTGTTGAGCCACTGGTGCACCTCGAAATCCTGGAGCGTGGTGGCCATGGAGTTGCCTTGCCGGAAAAAGGTGAAGCCGACCTGCAGACCGGCGTCCGGCCTCTGCTGAATGATGGCATTGGCAACCGTCGAGGGGAGCGCGGTCGCATCGACCTGGCCGGCAAAGAGCGCCTGAGCGGTCGTCGAATCGTCCTCGAACACGACGATCTCGAGCCCCGGCACGGCGACCCGCCGCAATGCGGCTTCCTGCGACGAGCCCCGATTGACGCCAACGCGTTTGCCTTCGAGCTCTGATAGCTGGGCGAATTTCTGATCTGGGCCAGACACGATCACCATGTTGAAGGCACTGTAGGGCTGGGTGAACATGACGGTCTTGGCCCGTTCTCCGGTGGGCGCCAGTGTGGCCACCAGGAAATCGACCTTGCCGGTTTGCAGGGCTGGGATTCGCGACGGCGGCGTCAGCGGAACGAGTTCCGCCTTCACTCCAAGATAACCGGCAATGAGGTTGGCGACGTCGACGTCGTAGCCCGTTGGATTGCCGCTTTCATCGACCATGCCCATCGGAGGCGCGCCGGTCACGACGCCGATTCGGACGCTGCCGCGTGAGGTAATCTCTTCCAGAGTGATGGCGCTGGCGGGCGAGTTGGCCATCGCTAGCATTGGGACGGCAAGGCTGATCGCGGCGAATATTGCGCGGATTTTGACAAGTGGTTTCATGGTGTTCTCCTCCGTGAAAGATCCCGAGGCGCCGACTGCGAGGCGCCTATCAAATATGTCCGTGCATCCACCGGCATTGACACGATCGGACAGATGGCTGTGTCTGCTCCTAGAGCTTCGATGTTGGAAAATTGGATCTGCACACTGCCCTTGGCGACTGCACAGGCGTTCTCCGCGGGCCTTAGCCCCGCATTTGCGAGCGTGCCGATCTCATTTCTCCTCCAACCGCCCTATATTGATGTTATCGATAACATGATGTCAAGTGCCCAGTGCGTGTTTCATGGATTGTTAGCCCCAAATGCGCGAAATACAGGAGATTCGCGGCTTGGTTGCGGGTCTAAGGGACATTCGCTTCGGCGACTCCCCGATCTTGGCTCTACCGCGATGCTCGAGTCGTAACATTGTCGAGCAGTCGCAGACGCCCGAGATGGCTGACCGTTCTGCTGCAGTGTCAGCCCAGTTTGGAGCCGTTGGCCGTAAGATAGACGGCATAAAGCGAAGTCGTCGCGCAGATGAAGAGTCGGTTGCGGCGAGTTCCGCCGAAAGTGACGTTCGCGACGGTCTCGGGAATACGGATCTTGCCGATTAGCGTTCCGTCCGGATCGAAACAGTGAATCCCATCACCGGCGCTGGTCCAGACGCGGCCTTTCGTGTCGATCCGGAAGCCGTCGAAAAATCCGCTGGCGCATTCGGCAAAGACGTCGCCGCCGCTCAGCCTTCCTTCGTCGCCGACGCGGAGCTTCCGGATGTGACGGGGTCCGCGCTCCAGGTGCGTAGCGCCCGTGTCGGCGACATAGAGCAGTTTTTCGTCGGGGGAAAACGCAAGGCCGTTGGGCTTGACGAAGTCGTCGGCGACTCGAGTGACCGCGCCCGTCGCCGCATCGACCCGGTAGACATGGCAGCCGCCGATCTCTTCCTCGCCGTAATCGCCCTCATAGTCGTGCATGATGCCGTAGGGCGGATCCGTGAACCAGATCGCGCCGTCCGACGCAACCACGACGTCGTTCGGCGAGTTGAAGCGCCTGCCTTCGAACCGGTCGGCAACGATCGTGATCGCGCCATCGAACTCCGTCCTTGTCACCCGTCGCGCCAGGTGCTCGCAGGTGACAAGCCGCCCATGATTGTCGACCGTGTTTCCGTTGCTGTTATTGCAAGGCTGGCGAAACACCGAAACCGAGCCGTCGGTCTCATCCCAGCGCATTATCCGGTTGTTCGGAATGTCGGACCAGATGAGATAGCGGCCCGGCCCGAACCACGCAGGGCCCTCCAGCCAGCGCCCGCCCGACCAAAGCCGCTCGACGCGCGCGTGCCCGACGAAGCAAGCGGCAAATCGCGGATCGAGCATTTCGAAACCTGTGCCCTCAATATTTTCAAACATTGGCCTCACGCCTCCCGCACGCTGGATCTGCGCTGGCCGGTTGGGGCCAGCTGATGGGCCCGCGGCACAACTGTTGCCAGCGCGGTATGATAGCGATAACATATCAATTGTAATCTGATTTCCAAGGGGGCATGCATGAGGACGGGCGCGCGATGAATCCATGGCACGCTCCGTCGTTAGCGTGCGTCCCGCGACCGGCTTGCGGAGCGCCATGATGCCCAAGGGACTGAACGCCAAATCTCCCGAGAACCAGGCGCCGACGATGCTTGACGTGGCCCGCCGGGCCGGCGTCTCGGCGATGACGGTATCGCGAGCGCTCAAGAAGGACGGCCGCGTCTCGGATGCAACCCGTGAACGGATCCTGGCGGCGGTAAACGAGCTTGGTTATGTGCTCGACCAGTCTGCCGGAAGCCTGTCGTCACGCAAGACCGGGTTTGTGGCCGCGATCATTCCCTCGATCAACAATTCGAATTTTGCCGACACCGCCCGCGGCATCACCGACGAACTGGAGAATACGGGTCTTCAGCTTCTGCTCGGCTACACCGACTACACGGCGGAAAAGGAAGAAAGGCTGATCGAGGCGATGCTTCGCCGACGTCCGGAGGGCATTATCCTGACCGGCGGCACACATACCGATCTTACGCGGCGCATGTTGGAAAGCGCGGGCATTCCGGTGGTTGAAACGTGGGAATTGCCGCCGAAGCCGATCGATCAGGTCGTCGGCTTCTCAAATGAGGAAGCGATGGCGCTGCTCGTCAGGACATTGGCGAAAAAAGGCTACCGGAAATTCGGCTATATCGGCGGTACGACGTCACGGGATACGCGCGGCAGCCAGCGGCGGGCCGGATTCGTCAAGGCGATCGAGGAACTCGGCCTGCCGCCCGGCCGCCTGGTTTCATTCGGCGTGCCTCCAATTTCGATCGAGCAGGGCGGACAGGCGGTCGTCGGCATGCTGGAGCGCTGGCCGGATACCGAGGTCGCGCTGTGCGTCTCGGATTTGTCGGCGTTTGGTGCGGTGATGGAGTGCAAGCGCCGGGGCATCCGGATTCCGCAGGACATCGCGATCGCCGGCTTCGGCGATTTCGAGATTGCAGCTTACTGCCATCCGACACTCACGACGGTGAACGTGGACTGCTACGGCATCGGCAAACAGGCAGCACGCAAGCTGATCCAGTCGATCAAGGGCGAGGACAACGGCTTGTCCCAGGAAATTATCTTGACCAGCTACAAGGTGGTGGAGCGGGAAAGCGCCTAACACTCAACCATTCCGGCGATAGAGGCCGCACCATGGCGATGTTCCGCGAAACCGTAAGTCTGAGCCATGACGGCGCAACGAAGGCGCTGAGCGCAGGCATGGCGCCAGCAAGCGCAAGGGGTGTCCCGCAATGCTTCGTAGTGGTCGACGCCAGCGGCGAGACGATCGCCAGCCTGCGCATGGACGGCGCCAGGTATTTGAGCATGCATACCGCGCGGGCAAAGGCGCGCACGGCGGCAGCCATCAACGTCGCGACAGGCGCAATACCATTCGAGGCAGCGGCGGCAGTCGCATCGCAGGGCGGCGTGAGCTGTCTTCCCAGCGGATTGCCCATCCGCTTCGACAGCAGGCTTGCGGGCGCGATTGGCGTTGGATCGGGAAGCGGCGAGCAGGACATCGACGTCGCGCGCCGCCCTGGCCGCGATCGGCGCGGATATGCTGTGAGCGGCTCGCTCCGGTAGCGCGGCCCTTCAGAAGGCGATCTGGACCTTCATCGACTTGTTGCGGTCGCCGGCGATCTCGAAGGCTGCGACGGCTTCGTCGAGCGGATAGACCCTTGTAAGCAGCGGTTTGACATCCACCCGGCGGCGGTTGATCAGGTCGACGGCGAGCGCGAACTCGTCATGGAAGCGGAACGTCCCGCGCATCTCGATTTCCTTCGCGACGACGAGATTTTGCGGCATCGCCAGGTCGCCGCCGAGCCCGAGCTGCATCAGCACGCCGCGGGGCCTTAGAACCTCAAGACCGGCGCGAACAGCGCGCTCGTTGCCCGACGCCTCAAAACATCACGTCGAAATATCCCTTGTCGGCGTTGTAGGCCGCCAGCTTGTCGGCGTCGGTCGCGACATTGATCGTGCGATCGGCGCCGATTTCCGCGGCTGTTTTCAAAACGCCGGCCATCACATCGGTTGCGACGATTTCCCGTGCCCCGTGCGCGCGGGCGGCGATGATGCAGAGCGCCCCGATCGGCCCGCAGCCCGTGACGAGAACCCGCTTGCCTAACAGCGAACCCGCCCGGTTGACGGCGTGCAGCGTAACCGCGAACGGCTCGGCGAAGGCCGCCTCGTTGATCGAGACGTGGTCTGCTATCCGGTGGCACTGCGAGGCGTCGGCGACCAGCCGTTGGCGGAATGCTCCCTGAATATGCGGCATCGGCATGGCGCTGCCGTAAAAGCGCATGTTGAGGCACTGGTTCTGCTGGCCCTTAAGGCAATAGCGGCAGGCATTGCACGGCCGGCTCGGCGAGATCGCAACCCGATCGCCTGTCTCGAGGCAGGAAACCCCCTCCCCGACCGCCCTGATCGTGCCAGCGACTTCGTGGCCGAGGATCATCGGTTCGCGCAGCCGGATCGCGCCGAAGCCGCCGTGGTTGTAGTAATGCAGGTCGGAGCCGCAGATGCCGCCGGCCTCAATGGCGATGTCGACCTGTCCGGGTTCGAGCGCGCCGGGGTCGGTTTCTTCGATCCGCAGATCCCTTGCGGCATGAATGACGAGCGACTTCATGGACGCCCCTCCTAAACGACCGGCGTCAGCAGGGCCTGCCCGCTGAAATGGGCGGCGAGATTGTCGCGCACGAGCTTGCCCATCGCCTTTCGTGTTTCGACCGTGCCGCTGGCGTGGTGCGGCTGCAGCACGACATTGCCGAGCTTCAGGAAACGCTCGTCGATCGCCGGCTCGCTCCAGAAGACGTCAAGCCCCGCTCCCTTGATTGTTTTCGATTCCAGGGTCGCGAGCAGCGCCGTTTCGTCGACCGTGCTGCCGCGCGAGATGTTGACGAGAATGCCGTCAGGACCGAGCGCGTCAAGGACGGAGGCGTTGATGATGTTTTTTGTGCTTTCGCCTCCGGCGAGTGTTACGATCAAAAATTCGCTGTCGCGCGCCAAGTCCACGAGGTCGCCGACATAGGCGTAAGGCAGGTCGCCGCGCCTGTTGATGTCGTAGTAGGAGATGGCACAATCGAAGGCGGCCGCGCGCTTTGCCACCGCGGCGCCGACCCGGCCCATGCCGACAATGCCGAGCTTTTTGCCGCAGACGCGGGTAACGAGTTGCATATTGCCCTTGGTCCAGCTTCCGTTCCGCACATAGGCATCCGCCTGAGGGATATTGCGCGCCACCGATAGCAGAAGACCGATGCCGATGTCGGCGACGTCTTCGGTAAGCACATCCGGCGTGTTGGTGACCCGGATCCCGTTCGCCCTGGCGTGGCCGAGGTCTATCGCGTCGGTGCCCACTCCGTAGCAGGAGACGATCTCCAGCTTAGGCAGCCTTGCCATGAGCGCGGCGCTCGCACCCAGTTCGCCGCGGGTCGCGATGGCGCGGATGGCGTCGGCCTTTCCGGTGAGCAGCGCGTCCTTGTCCGTCGCCTCCCAGAGCTTATGCATCCGGTATTTTGCTTCCAGGTCTTCCATGTCCCAGGCGGGGTAAGGGCCTATCATCAGGATGTCGGTCACCGGCTGATCTCCTCCGAATTTTCACCTTTTCTATTGACTATGTTATCGATAACATTAATGTCAATAGGATAGAAAGGCGGAGCAAGAAAATCGGTTCGCCTGGAATCGTTTTGCCTTGCAGGGAGGTTGGAGTGAGTTCGCTCTTCGATTTGACTGGGCTTCGAGCCCTGGTTACCGGATCGAGCCAAGGCATAGGCCTGGCGCTGGCCGAGGGTCTGGCGCGTCATGGCGCGACGATCGTACTCAACGGCCGCAACGCCGACAAAGTAGCGGAGGCGGCTGGAATGCTCGCCGCGAAGGGCTTCAAAGCCGATGGCGCGGTGTTCGACGTCACCTCAGCAGGGGCTGCCGCAAAAGGCGTCGCCAACATCGAAGCCAATCTTGGGCCGATCGATATTCTCGTGAACAATGCTGGCATGCAGTATCGCGCGCCGCTCGAGGATTTTCCGGTCGACAAGTGGGATGAACTCCTGCGCACCAACATTTCGAGCGTCTTTTATGTCGGTCAGGCGGTGGCCCGGTACATGATCCCACGCCAGAAAGGCAAGATCATCAACATCGCCTCTGTGCAGAGCGAATTGGCCCGGACCAACATCGCGCCGTACACCGCCACCAAGGGCGCCGTGCGCAATTTGACGCGCGGCATGTGCGCGGACTGGGCCAAACATGGCCTGCAGATCAACGCGATCGCACCCGGCTATTTCAAGACCCCGCTCAATCAGGCGCTGGTCGAAAATCCGGAGTTCTCGGCCTGGTTGGCCAACCGCACTCCGGCGGGAAGGTGGGGCAATGTCGACGAATTGGTTGGCGCGGCGGTCTTCCTCGCCGGCCCGGCTTCGTCATTCGTCAACGGTCATACGCTTTATGTCGATGGCGGCATCACGACCTGCCTCTGAGCCGGCGCTCATCGTGGTGATGGGCGTCAGCGGCTGCGGCAAAACCAGCATTGGCGAGGGCATCGCCGCGCGCCTGGGCATCGAATTTGTCGAGGGCGACGCGCTGCATCCGCGCCAGAACGTCGAGAAGATGTCGGCCGGCGTTCCGCTTGACGACGCCGATCGCTGGCCTTGGCTGGACCTTGTCGGCAAGGCGCTGCGTACGGCACAAGGCGATGGCCTTGTCGTCACCTGCTCGGCACTCAAGAAAGCTTATCGCGATCGCCTTCGCCAGGCGGCCGGAGGCGATCTGGTCTTCGTGTTCCTGGAAGGATCGCACCAATTGCTGCGGCAACGGATCGGCGAGCGGCGCGGTCACTTCATGCCACCCTCGCTGCTGGACAGCCAGTTCGCGACACTGGAACATCCCACGGCCGAGCAGGGCGTGGTGACGGTCAACATCGCTGCGACGATGGACGCGATCATGGACGCCGCGTGTGCACGGCTGGCGGAGATGGGGATCGGGGCGCAGATTCAGCAAATGAAGGGAACGTGAGATATGTCGCAAGCCCCAGCAAAGATCGCCGTCATCGGCGCCGGCATCATGGGCTCGGCGATCACGGCCCGGCTTCTCGAGGAGGGGCAGGCGGTGACGGTGTTCGATCTCGACAGCGCCAAGCTATCCGCTCTTGCCGGTAAAGGCGCAGCATCCGCCGTCTCCGTTGCCGGCGCGACGCTGGCAAGCGATTTCGTCATCCTCAGCCTCAACCACGCCAATATAGTGCGTGCCGCGGTGTTCGGCGCCGAGGGCGTCGCTGAAGCAGCCGGACCCGGAAAGATCCTCATCGACATGTCTTCCATCGATCCGGTCGATACCGCGCAGATGTCGAAAAAACTTGCCGACGAGACCGGCATGAAATGGGTGGACTGTCCGCTTTCGGGCGGCGCACCCGGCGCGCTTGCGGGCCGCCTGACGGTTATGGCCGGCGGCGACAAGGCCGATTTCGAGCGCGCCCGAACGGTCATGCAGCATCTTTGCGCAAACTACACGCTGATGGGCCCGAGCGGCGCCGGCCAGACGACCAAGCTGATCAACCAGCTCTTTTGCGCCGTGCTGTTCCAGGCGGTCGCGGAAGCGGTGAAACTAGCCGAAGCCGGAGGCGTCGATGCAGCACTAATTCCCGCGGCGCTCGCCGGCGGTCGCGCCGATTCCAACATCATGCAGGAGTTCATGAAGAAATTCGCCGCGCGCGATTTCTCGCCGACTGGCCGGATCGACAACATGCTGAAGGATCTCGATTCCCTCCAGGCGTTCGCAATGAAGACGAAAACACCGCTGCCGATGACTGGGCAGGTCGTCGAAATCCATCGCCTGCTTTGCGCGGCCGGTCTCGGAGCCCGCGATTCCGCCGAAATGATGCGCCTGCTCGACGGCATGCACCAGGACTGACGCATGATTTACGAGGCGGCGGTTGACTCTGGATATGTTATCGATAACATACCCTTTGGGAGGAGCGTGCGTGGTCGGGACCAAGCTGATCGAGTTTCAGACGATTACCAAGGAGTTCGGCGGCACGCGCGCGCTTTCCGACGTATCGCTCGATTTGCATGAGGGCGAAATTCTCGCCCTGCTGGGAGAGAACGGCGCCGGCAAATCGACGCTCATCAAGACGCTCGCCGGCATCCACCGGCCGGATGGCGGACGCATTCTGTTTCGCGGCGAGCCCTATCAGCATCGGCCTCCGCGTCCCAACCAGCGCCAGCAGGTTGCCTTCATCCACCAGGATCTCGGGCTGATCGAATGGATGTCTGTCGGCGAGAATGTCGGGCTGGCTCAGGGGTTTTCGCTCCGCTCGGGCCTTATCGACTGGCGCGCGACGGAAGAGCGGGCTCAGGCCGCGCTCAGCCTCGTTGGTTGCGATTTCGATCCGACGACCCGGGTCCAGGATCTCACCCGGACGGAAAAGTCGCTCGTCGCGATCGCCCGAGCGCTGGCAACCGAAGCCGATGTGCTCGTGCTCGACGAGCCGACGGCGAGCCTTCCCGCCGACGAGGTCGACCGATTGTTCGACGCGCTTCGTCCGCTGAAGCAGCGCGGCGTCGGCATGATCTATGTTTCGCACCGGCTCGACGAGATTTTCCGCATCGCCGACAAGGTAGCCGTGCTGCGGGACGGGAAGCTGGTCGGCCAGAACAAGGTAGCGGACACAAAGCCGGATGAACTGGTGGAAATGATCGTTGGGCGACCGGCGAGCCAGGTCTTTGCCAAGGCGGCCACCAAGGCGGGCGCGACGATCTGCGCGGTGCGCGACCTGGTTTGCGCGGGAGCCGGGCCGGTTTCCTTCGACGTCCGCCGGGGTGAAATGCTCGGCCTTGTCGGGCTGCGCGGCGCCGGGCAGGAACTCATCGGGCGGACGCTCTTCGGCTGCACAACTTTTGCGGGCGAGATTTCCATCGACTGCAAAACGCCTGATCTCTCCAGTCCCATTGCGGCGATGCAAGCCGGAGTCGGTCTCATCGCCCGCGATCGCACCGAGGAGTCGATCGCGGCTGCACTCTCAATCCGCGAAAACATTTTTATCAATCCGGGCGCGGCCAGGCGCAGCCTGTTTTCCTTTCTCGCTGGCCACAAGGAGGCGGCACATGCTCGGGCGATCGGCGATACGGTCGGCCTCAGGCCCAACGATCCGGACCTGCCGATCGAGGCGCTGTCCGGCGGCAACCAGCAGAAGGTCGTCGTCGGCCGTTGGCTTCATACCGGCCGCAAGCTGCTCATCGCCGAAGACCCGACCGCCGGCGTCGATGTCGGCGCGAAGGCCGAGATTTACCGGCTGATCGGGCGGGCGCTCGAAGCCGGATTGGGCGTCGTCGTTGTTTCGACCGACTTCGAGGAGATCGCCCATATCTGCCACAGGGCGCTGGTCTTTTCCCGCGGGCAGATCGTTCGCGAACTCGCCGGCGATGAACTCACGACATCCGCCGTGATCACCGCCGCATCGGCATCCGAAGCCGCCTGACCGTCCCGGAGCAAGACCATGCAATCCATCGAATCCACCGCTCTCGAGCCGATACGGGGCGAAATGACCGGCCTGCCGGCGCGGCAGAAGCTCATCAGGCTCGTCCCGGTCTACGGCCTCGTCATCCTCACGCTTATGCTGATCGTGCTGTTCTCAATCCTGCTGCCGAAAACGTTCCCGACACTGCTCAATTTACGCTCGATCGTTTCCGACAAGGCGATCATCGCACTGCTGTCGCTGGCCGCCATGATACCGATGGCTTCGGGCCGCATCGACCTGACCGTCGGCTACGGAATAGTGTTGTGGCACATCCTCGCTATCAGCCTGCAGACCATGCTGGGCATCCCCTGGCCCCTCGCCGTGATGATCGTCCTGTTTCTCGGCGCCGGTACGGGCTTCCTGAACGGGCTCCTCGTGGAAGTCGCCCGGATCGATTCCTTCATCGCCACGCTCGGCACGGGAACCGTGCTCTTTGCGCTTGCCCTTTGGCACACCGGCGGGCGGCAGGTGGTCGGTGTCTTGCCCGACGGGTTCTATGCGCTCAACGGCACCATGCTGTTCGGCCTGCCGATCACCGGCTTCTATGTGCTGGCGATCGCCATCACGTTGTGGATCGTGCTGGAATATTTGCCGATCGGCCGCTACGTCTACGCGATCGGCGCCAATCCCAAGGCGGCTGCCCTCAACGGCATTCCTGTCCGGCGCTTCGTCATCGGGGCTTTCATCTCGTCTGGGTTTCTCACCGCACTGACGGGCGTTCTGCTCGCTTCCAAGCTGCGCATCGGCCAGGCGAGCGTCGGCCTTGAATATCTGCTGCCGGCGCTTGTCGGTGCGTTCCTCGGCTCGACCACCATCAAACCCGGCCGGGTCAATGTCTGGGGCACGATGATCGGCGTCGCCATCCTCGCCGTCGGAATTTCCGGAATCCAGCAATTCGGCGGCTCCTTCTTCGTTGAGCCTCTATTCAACGGCGTGACGCTTCTCGTCGCGATCGGCATTGCCGGATACGCGCAGCGCAAACGGGGCGCCGCGGCAAAACTGCCGCGAAAGCCAAATCCGCCCGGAAGCTAATAGTCCGGACAGTCGATCAGGATCTTAAGAGCAGGGAGTAGGGTTATGCAGCGCAGGAACTTCTTGAAATCATCGGTGGCAATGCTGTCGGCCGCCATCGTGGCCCCGGCAATATTTGCCGACCAGGCGCGGGCCGATGCTATGGCCGACGCCATGGCGATCGTCGAAAAATATGCCCAGAAAGTTACGGCCTGGGATGGCCCGACCTCCGGCCCGAGGGCCCAGGAAGGCAAGACAATCGTCGTTCTTGCCGGCGACCTGAAGAATGGCGGCATCCTTGGGGTGACGACCGGCGTCGAGGAAGCGGCCGAGGCGATCGGCTGGGAGGTCAAGGTAATCGACGGCGCCGGATCGATCGGAGGCCGCACCGCCGCCTTCGGCCAGGCCATGGCGCTGCAGCCAAGCGGCATCATCATCAACGGCTTCGACGCGGTCGAACAGGCACCGGCGATCGAGCAGGCCAAGGCCGCGGGCATTCCGATGGTCGCCTGGCATGCTGGGCCGACGATCGGCCCGGACGACAAGATCGGGCTCTTTGCCAATGTCTCCACCGACGCCATGCAGGTTTCAGCCGCGGCCGCGAACTGGGCCTACGCAGACGCCAAAGGAAAACCCGGAGTCGTGATCTTCACCGATTCCACCTATGCGATAGCCATCGCCAAGGCCGATCGGATAAAGGAAGAAATCGAGAAGCTCGGCGGGACCGTGCTCGAATATGTCGACACGCCGATCGCCGAAACGTCGCAGCGCATGCCGCAGCTGACCACCTCACTGCTGCAGAAGTACGGCGACAGCTGGACGCATTCGCTGGCCATCAACGATCTCTATTTCGACTTCATGGGCCCCTCGCTCGCGGCAGCCGGCAAGACGGGTACCGACGCGCCGATCAACGTCGCCGCCGGCGACGGTTCGGAATCAGCTTATCAACGCATCCGCGCCGGCCAGTTCCAGAAGGTGACGGTGGCCGAACCGCTCAACCTGCAGGGCTGGCAGCTGGTCGACGAGCTGAACCGCGCGATCGCCGGTGAAAAATGGTCCGGCTACCTTTCGCCGCTCCATGTCGTGACAGCGGACAATGTCGAGTTCGACGGCGGGCCGAAGAACAGCTTCGACCCCGACAACGGCTATCGTGACGAATACAAGAAAATCTGGGGCAAGATGTAAGCACAGGCCGTTGCGGGCGCATCGGCGAAGATGCGCCCGCACCGACTCACCCGGCCAAAGTAGGCCCACCACAACCGATCCGGCAGTCGCGCGGCCTCGCGGCCGCACCGGGAAATATTGCCGGCCGAAACACCGGAGAACCCATGATCATCCGATACGCGCTCTTCGAAGGCGAAATCCATAGCGGCAGGGAAGCTGAGTTCCGCCAGTTCGTGAAAGACCGGCTTGTCCCGCTCTGGACGCAGTTTCCCGGAGCCGAGGAAATCCGCATCCTCGACGGAACTATCCGCGACGAAGGCGCCCCGGCCTACGCAATGGCGCTGGCCATCCGCTATCCGGATATGGCGGCCTGCGAATTGGCGCTTCAATCCCCCATCCGGTCCGAAAGCCGCCAAGTTACCGGCGAGCTGCTGAAAATGTTCACCGGACGCGTTCACCACCACGTGTTCGACGCGAGCGAATACGTGCCGACACGTGCACCTGAAGAATGAGCGGGCCGGTGGTCTGATCGGCTTGGCGTCATGGGACGCCATCTTCTGGTCGACATCGCCCACAAGGGTTTTCCGCAGTGGTTTTGAACCGTTTTCGTCGATGTATTGCCAATCAAGCTGGTGAGGCAGCCGCCGCGGACCAGGTCTAAATCGGCGATCCTGTCCGCCTCACGCGCTGCATCGGCACGGATCAGCGCGATGAAGATAAGTCGGTATCCGCCACGCGCCGTCATCCAGAGTTGCGCTCAAGCCGCCCACAGGGATTGGTGACATAGCTGACATTGCGGCTCGGCAAGGCGCAGCAATCTTGCTAAGATCGGCGGTGGGAGGAGACGGGCATGCAATCGCTGCCGATAGCCCATCCTGGCGTAGCCAAGACGACAGCCGACGCATCGCTTCCACTCGCCTATTCCACCGCGACGCTCTGCTGGCTCCTGTCCGCCGGCGTCTACATCGCAGCCAAGTGGGTCGCCCCCGAGATGCCGCCTTGGGCGCTCTGCTTCTGGCGGCTGGCGCTCGCCTGCGCGATCCTGCTGCCTATCGTCCATCATCATCACGGGGCGATGCTCACACTGATCCAGTCCCGGGCGATCGAGGTGCTGGCCATCGGCGCCATCGGGCTGACCCTGTGTCAGGGCATGATCTACACGGGCCTCAATTACACCGACGCGACGACCGCCGGCATCATCATGGCGCTGTCGCCGATCATGACCATGGTGCTTGCCCGCTTCGTGCTCGGCGAGCCCCTCGGCGTCTGGAAGGCGCTTGGCGCGCTGCTCGCTCTGGTCGGGATGGTGGTGATCGTGGCGCGCGGCGACCTTACCGCGCTGATGCGGCTCCAGTTCAATCCCGGCGAGTTGTGGATCGTCGGCAGCGCGTTTTGCTGGGGTCTCTACACCGTGCTGCTGCGTCGCGCCAAATTCGCTATCGAACTGCTGCCGACGGTGGTCCTGTTGCTGGGCGCCGGCGCGCTGGCCGCACTGCCACTCTATCTCTGGGAGCTGTTTTCCGGCGAGCGGTCGGCGCTGCATGCGAACGGCCTTCTGGCACTCGCCTATGTCGCTGGCCCGGGCGGCGCTCTGATGTATTACCTCTACAATCGCAGTGTCGAGACGCTTGGCGCCGGGCGCGCCAGCATGCTGCTCTATCTGCAGACTGTCTTCGTCGCCGTGCTCGCTTACCTTTTCCTAGGGGAAAGCTTGCACGACTACGACCTCGCCGGCGCCGCCTTTATCGTCGCCGGCCTGCTGCTCGCCACCGCGATCAAGCCGAGGCAGCGCACGGTGCATGTCGCGTAGGAACACCTCCCCGCTGCTCGTCTCACCTTCTGAGATACAGCCACAATGTCGTCGGCGCCAGGATCGCGGTCAGCGCCACCGGCGCGATCAGGGCGAGGACGACCTGACTGAGTGTCGCCCCGCCACCCATCAACCCGCGCAGCGCCGTCGTCATCAGCGACACCGGGTTGATTTCGACGAAGTCCCGCAGCCAGTCCGGCATGGTTCCGGGGTCGACCATGATGTTGGAGGCGAAGACGAGCGGGAACAGGAAGGTAAAGCCGAGCGTCATCACTGTGGTTGGCGTGCGGATCAGCAGGCCGAGCACGATGAATACCCAGCCCATGCCGAACCCGATGGCGATCAGCATGGCGAACGCCGCAAGCACGCCGAGGACGCCCGCTTCCGGCCGGTAGCCGAGAATCAGCCCGATGGCGAGGATGATAGACGCGGCAATCAAATGGCGCAGGATTTCGCCCACCATCAGGCCGGCGAATGGAGACAGCGACCAGATCGGCAGCGATCGGAAGCGGTCAAACAAGCCCTTGCCGAGGTCGGTCGACAATCCCATGCCGGAATACACTGCGTTGAACACCACGGTCTGAACCAGGATGCCGGGCAGGAAGAACTGCAGGTATTCGCCAGGCGAACCGGCGAGCGCGCCGCCGAAGACGAAGGTGAACAGCAGCGTGAACATGATCGGAGTCATCACCAGGTCGAACAGCTGCTCCGGCACATGCTTGAATTTCAGCACCGCGCGCCATCCGAAGACCAGCGCATTGGAAAGGGCTGATGGGGTCTTCGGTCGAGCGACCCTTTGCAGCCGCTGCAGGGATGTTGTGTCGATCATGGCTTGTCGTCCTTCGGGCTTACACCCAGGCTCGGCTGGCCCGTCAGCGCGAAGAAGACCTCCTCAAGGCTGGGTTGGCCCATGGAGAAATCCGACAGTTCGATGCCGGCAGCGACCAGGTCGGCCAGCGTCTCATTGGCGGCCTTCGCCGTGCCGGCAAGGACGGAGAGCTCCGCGCCCTCGGCACTGCGCTGGACAGGGTGCTCCAGCCGGCGTTCCAGGATCGACGCCGCCTGGTCCAGCCGCGCGACATCGGCGAGCGCTACATGGAGAAACCCGGAGCCTGTGGCCGCCTTCAATTCGCGGCTGGTGCCCTCGGCAATCTTCCGGCCGTGGTCGATGACGGCGATGCGTGCCGCGAGTTGATCGGCCTCTTCGAGATATTGCGTGCTGAGCAGGATGGTGACGCCGGCCTCGGCGAGGCCGCGGATCATGCCCCAGACATCTTTTCGGGCGTTCGGATCGAGGCCCGTGGTCGGCTCATCGAGGAACAGCACGCCCGGCGTGACGATCAGCGAGGCGGCTATGTCGAGCCGCCTTCGCGTGCCACCCGAATAATCCCTCACCTGCTTCGTCGCCGCTTCGGACAAGCCGAAAGCCGCGAGCAGGTCGTCCGCGCGGGTTTTCGCGGCGCGACCGCGAAAACCCCAGAGTCGGGCGAGCAGGACGAGGTTCTCCCGGCCCGTTAGGTCCTCGTCGAGCGAAGCGAACTGCCCGGTCATCGCGATTGCCGCACGGACCTCGTGCGGGGCCTGCACGACATCGTGCCCCATCACGGTCGCGGAGCCGGCGTCGGGGCGCGACAGCGTCGCAAGCATCCGCATCAGCGTTGTCTTGCCGGCGCCGTTCGGACCCAGGATGGCGAAAATCATGCCGCGCGGCACATCGAGATCGATGTCATCGACGGCACGCAGCTTGCCGAAGGTTTTGATCAGGCCCCGGGCGGAAATGGCTGACCGGGCAAGGCCCGTGGCGGGCATACCCATAGGAGAAGTATCGTTCATGCAATCATCCGGCAGTCGCAAAATGAAGGCCAACTTCGGCGCAATGGCTGCGTCGTCAATTCCTCTGCAGGCGCGCGAGCTTACCGTCTGGGTTGTCCCCGTGCCAGAGGCTCCGACCATCTGCCTGGCCGCCGAGCTGGAGCGCCGGTCAGATCATGTCGGCTACTTCCCTTGGGGTTTCTCACTCGATCACGGCACAGGCCTGACGCTTTCCGGCATTACCGGCAGGCTGGCTTTTGTAGTCGTCCTGTCCACCGTGGATCATCAATGCCTTGCCTCGTATCGCCGTTTCTCCACCATCCAGCTTGACCATGCTGTTGAAAACCTGGGCACGCAAAACGCCGTCGGCGCCGACCCGCTGATTTGGCATATCGCCCGCGTGCGGGCCTTTTTCGGCGAGATATCCATGTTCGGCATTCGTCGGATTGAAGTGCCCACCGGCCGAGTCATGGCCGGTCTGATGATCGCACTTTCCGGTCTCATGAACATGGAACGCAACCAATTCGCCCGCCGGCAGTCCCGTCACCTCCAACTCTATCAGCACACCCTGCGCCGTCTCGGTCAGCGTGGCCGTTCCATTCTTCTCGCCAGCCATGTTGACGAATTCGGCTTTCGCGGTCGCGGCGTCCTGCGCCGCCGCAGGCATCGCGACCGCCAGCGCCAATCCTGTTGCTGCAACCAATTTTCTCATCGACTCGGCCTCCGGTTGTCCAAGGCATCCAACAACAACGGCGCCTCTTCGTTCCATTTGGGAATTGAGTTTTTGTCTCCGGCACGGTCGATGTGCCTCTGTTATACCAATTCGAAGAGTTGCGCGGTTTGCCAGCCCGCAAGCAGTATGATGAGAGTGCCAACGAGCCTGAGAAGCGTCTTTTCTGCGATCGACTTCACCATCAATCCGGCCATCGGCGCTGCGATCACCCCGCCAAGGACCAAGCCGGCAACGGCGATCAGATTTTCTGCCAGCGCTCCTGCCTCCGCCCAATGGCCGGTCAATAACGCAAACAGGAAGGTCAGGGACACCGACAGCGTGGTAAGGAACTCGGTGGCATTTACCGTGCCAATCACGTAGCGGGGCGTCCCGCCAAAACCGAGAAGGCCCGTCGTCACGATGGGTCCCCATCCGCCACCCCCTGCCGCATCGAGAAATCCACCACCAAGCCCAAGCGGAGGCACCGCGGCTGCAGGGACCGGCTTGCTTGGTATCCGTCGGAAGGAACGGAACAGGAGCCAACCTCCGACGAGCGCAAGATATGTGGTCACATAAGGCTTCATGATGGCCCCCTCAAACGAGGTGAGCACAAAAGCGCCGAGAACGCCGCCGAGCACGCCAAACGGCATCAGCCGCCAGAAAAGCTTCCAGTCGATATTGCGGTGATAGAGGTGAGCCGAACCCGAGGCCGCCGTGGTAAACAGCTCGGCCGCGTGAACTGAAGCCGAAGCATGTGCAGGAGACACGCCGAACCCCAGTAGTGTTGTCGAGCAAATCACGCCGTAGGCCATGCCGAGAGCGCCGTCCACAGCCTGAGCTAAAAACCCTACGATCGCAAAAAGAAGGAATTCTTGCATTTGGCTCTCCAACAAGGCGCGGATGTACTCGATAAAAGAGGAACCCGCCGCCTACAACGCATGCAATCTTCATGCTTCCACAACTCACCAAACGCCTGGCATCGATAATGGGACGACGAACGGGAAACTGTCCACCCGCACCCTTCGAGCGATACAGCCTTCCACGGCGGCGCGTGGCGGTGCTTACTCACGACCAGTCGCGGCTCTCGACTGCCGTGATGGCTTTGTGTCGCGCTTTGGCGTCAGTTCCGCCCCGGTTTGGTCGTTCAATCGTTTCTTGAGGATGTCAATGAGGCTGACGGTGACCGCGATCACCGCAGGGCCGAGGACAAGCCCGGATGCTCCGAAAAGGACGATGCCCCCGATCGCGCCGATAAAGGCGACCACTGTGTGGAGCCGCAGCCGGCTCCCGACAAGCATCGGATAGAGCAGATTGTCGATGCCGGCGACGACGCCGCCGCCCCAGACGGTCAGGATCGCTGCGCTCGCCCAAGCCCCTTCCAGCGCGAGATAGATCGCTGCCGGCACCCAGACCAGGAATGCGCCAAGCACCGGCACGATGGCAAGAAGCCCCATTACCAGGCCCCAGAAGACCGGAGTCGGCAGGCCGAGCCACCAGAACATCAGACCGCCCAGCGTTCCTTGCACGACGGCGATGAGCACGGTGCCTATCAGGATCGCATGCACCGTCTCGGCAAGGCGGGACAGCAAATATGCCATCTCCGATGCGCGCAGCGGCGACAGACGCTCGATCCCGCGCAGGGCCGGTTCACGGTCCCGCAAGAAATAGAACAGCAGATAGAATGTCAGCACGAACATCACGGCCTGGTTGATCGAGCCGCGCAGCAGCGATGTGCTTTGTCCCGTCAGCCATTGTACAAATGCGGCGACCGTGCCGGCCGGATCGAGTTGGTTCTCGATCCATCCGGCAACCGCCGAAAGCCTGGGATAGCCCGACAGGAAGGCATCTGTGTTCCAGCCCCGGATGACCTCCTCCATGTAGGTGGCGCCGTTTACCGCCTCGCCAACAAGCTGCTGTGCCACGAAGACGAGCGGCAGGCCGACCGCCACCGCCGCGATGCTGACCGACATCAATGCAGCCAGATTTTGATTCCTGAGCCTTTCCTCGACCCGTCGATGAGCCGGATGCAGGACGATTGCCAACACCAGAGCCCAGGTCAATGCGGGCAAAAAAGGCAATGCCAGGCGGTAGCAGATGTACAGACCGATCGCCGTCGCGGCCACGATGCCGATCAATCTCATTTGTCTCATATCGGGCATCTGTTTCAGGTCGGGCATCTCTCGCCGTCTCGCAAACCAAGCGAGACTAGTGGATTCTTTGACGAAATGGCAGCTTCCGTTGCCGCACCCCTACTGCCAAGCCGCTGTCGAGTGTGACGAAAATGGTCGGGACATTACGCGCTCAGTGGGCTGTTATGCCGGTGGGCGCCCGTCCGGGCTGCCAGCACCACGGCCTGCCGGCGTGGATGCTCCGACCTACGGCCGTTTTTACAGCTCGCTCGCGGCAGCGCAGCTTCACAGGGCGGCCAAAAAGAAAAAAAGGCCGGACTGTTAAGGTCCGGCCAGGCATGAAGGTTCAAAACCTCCAGAGGGGAACGCGCCGGACGCAATGGGAGGAAAACATCCGACGCAATGCGCATATGGGTCGGCACGGATGACGTTTCAACGACATGGGCTGGGCCACATCAGCCGCCCTATAGAGCCACCCGGGCTCGGTGCTGCCACGAAACGAGCCCTGGCGTTCTCAGTCGATGTCGAAGGACACGCCTTGGGCCAGCGGCAGCGCCTTGGAATAGTTCACCGTGTTGGTGGCGCGCCGCATGTAAGCCTTCCAGGCGTCGGAACCGCTCTCGCGGCCGCCGCCGGTCTCCTTCTCGCCGCCGAAGGCGCCGCCGATCTCGGCCCCCGACGTGCCTATGTTGACGTTGGCGATGCCGCAGTCGGACCCGTCGACGCCGAGGAAGCGCTCGGATTCCTGCAGGTCGCGGGTGAAGATCGACGACGACAGCCCCGCTCCGACCGCATTGTGCTCGTCGAGCACGGCGTCGAAGTCCGAGTATTTCATCACGTAGAGGATCGGCGCGAAGGTCTCTTCCGTCACCGGCGAGACCTGCTTGGGCATCTCGATCAGCGCCGGACGAACGTAATAGGCGTCGGGATGGCCATTCTCGACCCGCGCGCCGCCGGTGACCTTGCCGCCGTGAACGGCGGCTTCCTTCAACGCATTCTGCATGCTGTCGAAGGCTGCCATGTCGATCAACGGTCCGACCAGCGCTGATGTCTCCAGCGGATTGCCGACAGAGACGCTTTCATAGGCCTTTTTCAGGCGCGGAACGAGTTGGTCGTAGACACTCTCATGCACGAACAGGCGCCTGAGCGTCGTGCAGCGCTGGCCGGCGGTGCCCATGGCGCCGAAGGCGATGGCGCGCAAGGCCATGTCGAGATCGGCCGTTGGGCAGACGATGCCGGCATTGTTGCCGCCGAGTTCCAGCACGGCGCGGGCAAAGCGCTTCGCAAGCCGCGGACCGACATCCCTGCCCATGCGGGTCGAGCCGGTGGCCGAAACCAGCGGCACATCAGGATGATCGACCAGGATTTCGCCGACGGCGCGATCGCCGATCAGCACCGAAATCAATCCTTCCGGAGCATCGCCGAAACGTTCTCCCGCACGCTTGAAGATCGCCTCGCAGGCGAGCGCCGTCAGCGGTGTCTTTTCCGACGGCTTCCAAACCACCGCGTCGCCGCAGACCAGCGCCAGCGCGGCGTTCCACGACCACACCGCGACCGGGAAGTTGAAGGCCGAAATCACGCCGACGACGCCCAGCGGGTGCCAGGTTTCCATCATGCGATGACCCGGGCGCTCGGTGGCGATGGTCAGGCCGTACAATTGCCGGGAGAGGCCGACGGCGAAATCGCAGATGTCGATCATCTCCTGCACTTCGCCGAGACCTTCGGACGGGATCTTGCCGACTTCGATCGACACCAGCCGGCCAAGCTCTGCCTTGTGCGCGCGCAGTTCCTCGCCTAGCAGCCGCACCAGCTCGCCGCGCTTCGGTGCCGGCACCAGCCGCCATGCCTGGAAGGCTTTATGCGCCCTGTCGATGGTCTCTGCCGCATCGGCCGGTGAGATCGTCTTCAGCGCGGCGATCTGCTCACCCGTCACCGGGCTGCGCACGATGAGATCGCCGCCTGAAAGCGCAGCCTCGGCAACGCCCAGTTTCGCCAGCAGCCCGGCTGTTTCGTTCGCAATAGTCATTTTCTTTCCCTTTCAGATCCCATCGCTCATAATGCATGTCGCCCAAAAGCATGCCCTCGGGCCCGACCCGAGGGTGCGCAGCGGTTTTGGGACAACGACATGCACCCTTGTGCCATGCCGTCCCTGCGCCGATCGGCACATCAGGCGCTGTCATGGCGTGGCATTACTCGTTTCAGGGAAAAATCGCCACCCCGGCATGGTCTAAGCCAAAGGCAGACCGTTGAACCAGCGAGTCGTCTCAGCGCGCTGTCTGCGCCGTTCCCCGCACGGCGCCTTCCTTCATGAGCCGGTCGATATGCATGCGGATATGGGCGGCCTCCGCGGCCGTATTGGCAAGCGCAATGGCGCGGTCGAAGGCGATGCGCGCCTCCTCACCACGATTGAGCTGCATCAGCAGTCCGCCCTTGAGGCCGAAAAAATGGAAATAGCCGGAAAGCCTTTGTTCCAGCGGCTCGATCATGGCAAGTGCGGCTTCCGGCCCGCGGACCTTGGCGACCGCGACGGCGCGATTCAGCGTCACCACCGGCGACGGCTGCATCTGCTCGAGCAGGCTGTAGAGCAGCTCGATCTCGTTCCAGTCCGTGTCCTCGGGCCTTTCCGCGCGCGCATGCAGGGCGGCGATCGCCGCTTGCACCTGGTAGGGACCGGGCTTGTGGTGGCGCAGCGCTTTGTCGACCAGCGCCAGCCCCTCGTCGATCATCTTGCGGCTCCACAGGCTGCGGTCCTGGTCTTCGAGCAGCACGATTTCGCCGTTCTCGTCGAAACGCGCCGGCGCACGCGCATGCTGAAGCAGCAAGAGCGCCGTCAGGCCCATGATCTCCGGCTCGGTCTGGAACAGCCTGAGCAGCAGCCGGGCCAGCCGGATCGCCTCCTCGCAGAGCGGCGCGCGCGCCGGCGCCTCGCCGCTGTTGGTCGAATAGCCTTCGTTGAAGATCAGGTAGACCATGGCGGCGACCGCGGCGAGCCGCTCGGAGCGCTCGACCGCACCGGGCGTCTCGAACGGCACGCCGGCATCGGCGATGCGCGCCTTGGCACGTGTGATGCGCTGCTCCATCGCGCTTTCACCGACGAGAAAGGCGCGGGCGATCTGCTTGACGCTCAGGCCTGAAACGATGCGCAGCGCCACGGCGATCTGCTGCGTCGCCGGCAGGTCGGGATGACAGCAGATGAACAGCAGCCGCAATATGTCGTCGCGGTAGTGCGCGCCGTCCAGCCGTTCGGCGATATCGGTCTCGGCATCTTCCAGATCGGAGATCTGGTGCTCTTCCGGCAGCGGCGCCTGCTTGGCACGCTTGCGCACCGCGTCGATGCCGCTGTTGCGGCCAACGAAGATCAGCCAGGCTGCCGGATCGCGCGGCGGGCCGTTTGTCGGCCAGTTCTTCAGAGCGCGCAGGCAAGCGTCCTGGAAAGCTTCCTCCGCCGCGTCGAGATCGCGGAAGTAGCGCAACAGCGCGCCCATCGCCTGTGGGCGGGCGGTGCTGATCGCTGTGCTGATCCAGGTAAGGTCGGTCATGCTGAAAACTTGGCGGGATTGAAGAGCGAAACCGGCCGTATCTCGTAGGAGCCGCCGCTCGGGTTCACCTCGGAAAGCTCGCGCGCAAAGTCGACGGCCTCGTCGAGATCGGCGCATTCGAGCGTGTAGAAGCCGAGGAACTGTTCCTTGGTCTCGGCAAACGGGCCATCGATGACGACCGATTCGCCCTTGACCTTTCTCAGCGTTGTCGCTGCGGTCGTCGGCAGCAGCCGCGCCACCGGGCCAAGCCGGCCGGCCCGAGCGTATTTTTCCTGCACGCCCAGGAGTTTTTCCATGACGGCATCGTCCTGTTCCTTGCTCCACGAGCAGACGACGTCTTCGGAGGCATAGCAGAGGATTGCGTAGAGCATGGGTGCGTCCTTTTCTCTGTCAAAGGACGAAACAGTAGGACCGATCCCGACACAACGTCGATAAAAAAATCATGTCCTGCCAGCACAATGAAGGCCTTTGGTTGCTCTGGTCGGTTCAGCTTTCCTGCGCCTTCAGCCATCTCAAAACGACGGCTTCTTCATCATCAAGGCCGGCTATCGATCGCTTCCGCTTGTTCGCATCCGCCATTTCGCCGAGCAGCCGACCTTCGGACCAGGCTTCGAAAACCTGTGGGTGGATATAACAGCTGCGGCAGATGGCGCGCGTGTTGCCCAGCCGCTCGGCCACCTTGTCGATGACGCCGTTCATCACCCGCTTCTGTTGTGCCTGGCTTTCGGGTCGTTCGGTTTGCGCAAACAGCGACGCAGCATTGATGGTGCCGCCCCAGGTTCGGAAATGCTTCGAGCTGAAATCGGCCCCCACCGTCTCCCTGATATAGCGGTTGACGTCGTCGGAGCGGATTGGTCGCCTGCTTCCGTCCTCGTCGAGATACTGGAACAGCTTCTGGCCCGGCAGATCCTGCGCCCCGCGCACGATCCTGGCGATCCGGCGATCGACGAGCTTCAGCTTCCACTCCTTGCCGGACTTGCCCTTGAAAGCGAAACGCAGGCTCGAGCCACTGATGTCGACATGGCGGTCGCGCAGTGTGGTCAGCCCAAAGCTGTTGTTGTCGCGAGCGTAGGCGGCGTTGCCGACGCGGATCATCGTGTTGTCGAGCAGCCAGACCACAGCGGCGACAACGCGTTCCAGCGGCAGGCCGTGACGGCGCAGATCGGCGTCGATCTGGCGTCGCAGTTCAGGCAGGCTCTCTGCAAAGGCAACCAGGCTCGAATATTTGACGCCGTCGCGCTCCTCGGCCCATTGCGGATGATAGCGATATTGCTTGCGTCCACGCTGGTCTCGGCCCGTCGCCTGGATGTGACCGTTGGCATCCGGCGCGATCCACACATCCGTCCACGCCGGCGGGATGGCGAGTGCCTTGATGCGGGCCATGGTGTCTGTGTCGACGCCCTGCCCGTCAGGCCCTTTGTACGAAAATCCCTTGCCGGCCCTGAAGCGGCGGATACCGGGCTCGTTATCGGTGAGGTAGGTAAGCGAGGCTCGATCGGCCGAGGCCTCTCCGCCATTCTTCGGCGCCCCGTTTTTTGGTGCAACCTCCTTGGCAGCCGATCGGCCAGACGACGACCCGGATTTGTCCAGCATGTCCTCTCCACGAGAAATTTTCCCGTAGATAAGCGCAGGAACGGCTGCTGGTTCCGCGTGTGGCTTTCAGAATGATGTCAGCGCACCGCATGTGCGTTCGACGGGCCGTCTCTCTGTCTACCTTCGGCGCCTACAAATCGATTGCGGCCTCGCTTGCCGTCATGCCTTTTCCAGCACGACCGGAATGACGTCGACAGCCTGCTCGCCGACCTGTCCGCCCGTCGTCTTCAGGACGCCGACGATCGGCGCTACATCCGAATAGTCGCGGCCGTGGCCAACGGTGATGTGGTCATTGCTTGCCCGCATGCCGTTGGTTGGATCGAATTCCTGCCATCCGGTGTCGCGCCCGCACCACACCTTGACCCAGGCATGCATGGCGTCGGCCCCTTCCAATCGCGGTTTTCCGCGCGGCGGAATGGTGCGCAGGAAGCCGCTGACATAGCCGGCGGGGATACCGAGGCCGCGCAGGCCGGCGATCATGATGTGCGAAAAATCCTGGCAGACGCCCCGCTTCAGGCTGAAAGCATCGCTCGCCCGGGTCTGCACCGTGGTCGCCTCGCCATCGTAGGTGAAATCGCGATGAATGCGATTGCACAGGTCCATGGCGGTACCGACGACAGAACTGCCGGCACTGCTCCGCGCATACCCCGTGATATCAGCGTCAATGCCGACATGGTCGCTGGCGGCCAGAAAGTGATGCGGTGTATCAGGCGACAGCGAACGCACCGCTTCGAGTTGGCTTCGCAGCCGGCGAATGTCGGGCGACACGTCAAGCCCGGGTTCCGGCCGCGAGACGGCGACGCGCGCGCTCATCCTGATGTCGAGCGCATCATGGGCATCGCGAAAGGCGATCGACGTGACATTGTTGCCGAAGAAATCGGAAAAGTCGGAGCGTTCGCTCGGCGCCGGCGCGAAGGACAGCGAAGCGGCGATCACCCGCTGCACGCCCGATATCGTCGGCGGCAGCACGCGCACCTGATGGCGGCCGCCGCCGGCTGCAGCATCATAGTCGTAACGCAGATTGAGTCTGATGTCGTAGAGCATGCCAGCCTCCGGGTCCCGTCCTTAGCCGAAATAGGCCTTACCCGAAATAAGCCTTGGCGAGGCGGTTATAGAGGCCGCCGATCTCGGTGGCGAGATCGTCCAGGGCCTTCGCCGTCATGTCCGCGGGCTCCTTGATGGCGATTGCCGTATTGAGCTGCAGTATCTCTTTCGCCGCCGGCGACATATGCCCCTCGCCGCCGACAGCAGGCAACAGCGCGATTTCGGCCTTCAGCCGCTCGAGCTGGAACAGGATGGAGCGCGGGTTGAGCGGATCGAGCACCAGGAGGTCGATCACCGTGCGCCTGCCGGCCTGCACCGGATACTGCCGCCGGTGGGTCATCACGCTGTCGCCGATCTCCAGCATCATGTCGAGCGCGCCTTCGGGCGCCGCAGCCCCGGTCAGCCGGGCCAGCGTGCGGGCGATCTGGATGCCGCGTTCCAACCGCCGGCCGATCTCCAGGAAGCGCCAGCCGGTGAAGCGATACATGTTCTCATGCAGCAGGCCGGAAAACCCGGCGAGCTTGCGCAGGATGACCGTCATCGCCCGCGTCGCATCATCGCCAGGCGCCACCGTTGTCGCGAATTGATGGATGGTCTTCGACAGATCCTTCAGCGCCAGCCAGCCGTCGGGCGAGAAGCGGTCGCGGATCTGTCCGGCGCTGTAGACGGCGCTGTCCAGCGTGCCGATCAGCCCCGGCGGGATCGCCGTGGCGACGTCGATGCCGAACGGTTCGAGATGGTCTCTGATATCGGCAAGCAAAGGCATGTCCGGGTCGGAGGCCTCGGCCAGCCGCACGTGATAGGCGCGCAGGATGCGCACCGTGCCTTCCGATCGCTCGATATAACGGCCGAGCCAAGTCAGGTTCTCCGCCGCGCGGCTGGGCAGGCTGCCTGGCGAGGTGCGGATGAAGCTGTCGTGCTCCTGCGGCAGCAGCGTCTCGCGCTCAACCGGCCTGTCGCTGACCACCCATACATCCGCAGCCTGGCCGCCGCGCTGCATGGCGATTGCGGTCGGGTCGAGCGAAAAGCCGACACGGGCAAAACCGCCGGGCATCACCGTCCAGCCTTCCGGCGTTCGCGCCAGATAGACGCGCAGGGCTGCCGGCCGCGGCTCAAGCCAGCCGCCGACATAGACCGGCGTGGTCGAAAGCGTCACTGCTTCCTGTCCGACGAAGGCGCCGCCGTCGCGTTCGATCCGGGCTATCAGTTCGGCCCGTTCCCCGGCAACCAGCGCCGAGCCCAGCCTGGTGCAATCGTCATCCTCGAAGGCAAGCCGCGTCGACAGCGCCGGACCGATCACCATGCGGTCGAGGTTGGCCAGCACATGGTCACGGTCGGCGTCCCGCCCGCACCACCATGTCGCGACGCTCGGCAAGAGAAGCTCCTCGTTGCGCAATTCGCGCGAAATTTTTGGCAGGAAGGCGAACAGCGCCCGCGTTTCCATCAGCCCGGAGCCGAGCGCGTTGACGGCTGAGACGGCTCCCCGGCGGATCGCCTCGACCAGCCCTGGCGTGCCGATCTGCGAATCCGGCCGCAACTCCAGCGGATCGGCGAAGGCGGCGTCGAGCCGCCGCCACAGCACGCTGACCGGCATCAGCCCGGAAACCGTGCGCACCATCAATCGACCGCCGGAGACGGTCAGATCCTCGCCTTCGAGCAGCATGATGCCGAGATAGCGGGCAATATAGGCATGCTCGTAATAGGTTTCGTTGAGTGGCCCCGGCGTCAGGATGGCGACACGACCGCCCGATCCCTTGGCCATGCCGTTAAGCGCGTCGCGAAAGCGACGGAAGAAGCCGGCAAGGCGGTGCACATGCATCTCGCCGTAAATGTCGGACAGCGCACGCGTTGTGGCGACGCGGTTTTCCAGCGCAAAGCCGGCACCTGACGGCGCCTGCGTGCGGTCGCCCAGCACCCACCAGCGGCCATCCGGTCCACGGCCGAGCTCGAACGCGCAGAAGTGGAGGAAATGGCCGCTGGCCGGTCTGGTGCCGACGACGGGGCGCAAATATTCCGGGCTGGCCGCGATCAGCCCCGCCGGCAGGATGCCTTTCTCGACCAGGCGGTTCGGCCCGTAGATATCGGCAATCGTTTCCTCGAACAGCTCGGCCCGCTGGACCAGGCCGGCACTGATCGCGGCCCATTCCTGCTCCTCTATCAGGAGAGGCACATGCGCCAGCGGCCATTCGCGCTCATTGGCGCCGGCCTGATCGTAGAGACGGTAATAGACGCCGGCGTCGCGCAGATACTGGTCGGCGCGGGCGAAGCGCTGGGCGAGCTTTTCAGGCCCCAGATCTTCCAGCGCCTCGATGAACTCCTTCCAGACCGGACGGGGATTGCCTGATGCATCGACCATCTCGTCGACGACGCCGTCGATCGGCTGGTAGTGCTCCAGCAAATTATGCGGCCTGCCGCGTATTTCCTGGTGATTCCCCTTTGCCATGGCTGATCAGAGTCTTGCAGGCCGCCGCAGGTCAAGGGTCATCGGGAAATCCTCAGAGGCTTGTTCGTCGCGCAGCACGTAGGCGGACGGCGTATGGCCGCGCGGCTCGAAGCGGGCGAGCCGCCGCGCCTCCGCTTCGTTGCCGTTGACCGGGAAAGTGTCGTAGCTGCGCCCGCCGGGATGCGCGACATGGTAGACGCAGCCGCCGATGGCCCGGCCCGACCAGCGATCGTAGATGTCGAAGACCAGCGGCGTGTTGACCGGCAGTGCTGGATGCAGCCCCGATGACGGCTGCCAGGCCTTGAAGCGGACGCCGGCCACCGCGATCTCTCTGGAGTCGGTCACCTTCATCGGCACGATGCGGCCGTTGCAGACGACCGCATGACGTTCCGGATTGAGCCCTTCGGTCTTCACCTGCAGCCGCTCGACCGAGGAATCGACGAAGCGCACGGTGCCGCCGATGGCGCCCTGCTCGCCCATGACATGCCACGGCTCCAGCGCCTGCCGCAGCTCCAGCTTGATGCCGGCATGCTGGACTTCGCCGCAGAAAGGAAAGCGGAATTCGAGCTGCGCATCGAACCATTCGGGACGGAACTCGAAGCCGTTCAGCTTGAGATCGTCAAGCACGTCGAGAAAGTCAGCCCATACATAATGCGGCAGCATGAAACGGTCATGCAGTGACGTGCCCCAGCGCACGAAGCGGCCATCGAGCGGGTTCTTCCATGCGCGGGCGATGATGGCGCGCACCAGCAATTGCTGCGCCAGGCTCATGCGCGCATTGGGCGGCATCTCGAAGCCGCGGAACTCGACCAACCCCAGCCGGCCGGTCGGGCCGTCGGGCGAAAACAGCTTGTCGATGCAGATTTCCGAACGGTGGGTGTTCCCAGTCACGTCGGTCAACAGGTTACGGAACAGCCGGTCGACCAGCCACGGCAACGGGGCGCTGCTACTGTCCGGATGCGGCACCTGCGCCATGGCGATCTCAAGCTCGTACAGCGAATCGTGGCGCGCCTCGTCGAAACGCGGCGCCTGGCTGGTCGGGCCGATGAACAGGCCTGAGAACAGATAGGACAGCGACGGACGTCGCTGCCATTGCAGGACAAGGCTTTTCAGCAAATCGGGGCGGCGCAGGAACGGACTGTCGTTGGGTGTCGCGCCGCCGACGACGACATGGTTGCCGCCGCCGGTGCCGGTATGACGGCCGTCGATCATGAACTTGTCGGCGCCGAGCCGCGTCTGCCGCGCCTCCTCGTAGATCGCTGTGGTCGTCGCCACGCAGTCCTGCCAGTTTGCAGCCGGATGGATGTTCACCTCGATGACGCCGGGATCCGGAGCCACGCGGATGACGTTGAGGCGCGGATCGTGCGGCGGGCCATAGCCCTCGATATGCACCGGCAGGCCGATAACCTTTGCCGCATTCTCGGCCGCCGCGACCAGTTCGAGATAGTCCTCCAGCGCCTCGACCGGCGGCATGAATACACAAAGCCGTCCGTCGCGCGGCTCGACCGACAGCGCGGTGCGCACCGCGCCACCGATCTCGGTAATCTCCTGTTCGACACGGTCCTGCTGGCCGGTCGCTGCGGTGAAGGACGCCGCCTGCTGGCGGCGCGCCATTTCGTCAGCGCCTTCAAGTTCGGCCGGGGCAGCCTCCGGCAAAGAAGCGGCTTCAGGCAAAATAGCCTCGCGCGCCGGCAATGGTCGGCGCGGCAGCGAAGGATCGACCGGCACGATGTAGGGGAACTGCGCCGGCGGCACATGGGGAAGCGTGCCGAGCGGCAGGCGGTAGCCGACCGGTGAATCGCCCGGCACCAGGAACAGCCTGCCGCGCCGCGTCTTCCACTTCTCCGAACGCCAGCGCGGTCCCGACGCCTGGCTGTTCCAGCGCTGGACAGGCAGTACATAGCCCGACGGCTTGGTCAGGCCGCGTTCGAACACCCGCGCCATGCGGCTGCGCTCCTCGGGGTCGTCCAGCTTCGAATTGGACGGATCGACATTCTCTGGCAGCTTGCCTTCCTTGAGCAGCCACTCAGCCGGGTCCTCATAGGCTTCGCTGACCATGGTGTTGTCGATGCCGAGTTCATCGGCAATCGCCGTCAGCAGGTTTTCAGCCTGCTTCGGCCCGACATCTGCTTCGCTGTTCTCCCGCGCGATCAGCGACGGGTCGCTCCACACCGGCTCGCCGTCGGCGCGCCAGTACAGCGAGAAGGTCCAGCGCGGCAGGCTTTCGCCCGGATACCACTTGCCCTGCCCGTAGTGCAGGAAGCCGCCGGGCGCGAAACGCTCACGCAGCCGGCGGATCAGCGCATCGGCCTTTTCGCGTTTTGTCGGGCCGACGGCGGCGGTGTTCCACTCCTCCGCCTCGAAATCATCGATCGACACGAAGGTCGGCTCGCCACCCATGGTCAGCCGCACGTCCCCGGCTTCGAGTGCGGCGTCGACCTGCCTGCCCAATGCGTCAAGCGCCTGCCAGCTTTCGTCCGAGAATGGCTTGGTGATGCGGGGGTGCTCGGCGATGCGGTCGACCCGCATGTCGAAGCCGAACTCGACATTGGCGAAGCTCGCCATGCCGGAAATAGGCGCGGCGTTGCGGAAATGCGGCGTGGCCGCCAACGGCACATGGCTTTCGCCGGTGAGCAGGCCGGAGGTCGGGTCGAAGCCGATCCAGCCGGCCCCCGGCAGATAGACCTCGCACCAGGCATGAAGATCGGTGAAGTCGACGGCGGTGCCGGGCGGACCGTCAAGCGCGACGAGGTCGGGCTTCAACTGGATCAGGTAGCCGGAAACGAAGCGCGCGGCGATGCCGAGGTTCCTCAGGATCTGTACCAGCAGCCAGCTCGTATCGCGGCACGAGCCTTTCTTGGCGGCCAGCGTTTCCTCCGGCGAAAAAACGCCGGTTTCCATGCGCACGATATAGGCGACCTCGCGCTGCAGGCGGGCATTGAGGTCGACGACGAAATTGACGGTATTGGTTGGGTGGCGATCGATGGTTTGCAGGAACGCCGACAGCAGCGGTCCAGCCGGTTCCGGCGTCCGGTAGATGGCGAGATCGTCGCTGATCTCTTCCGGGTATTCGAACGGCAAGGTCTCGGCCGCCGGCTCGACGAAAAAATCGAATGGGTTGTAGACCGTCATGTCGGCGACGAGGTCGACCTCGATCTTCAGTTCCGTCACCGGTTCCGGAAACACGAAGCGCGCCAGGAAATTGCCGTAGGGATCCTGCTGGAGATTGACGAAGTGGTTCGCCGGCCCGACCTTCAACGAATGGCTGAGCACCTTGGTGCGGGAATGCGGCGCCGGCTGCAGCCTGATGACCTGCGGGCCGAGGACGACCGGCCGGTCATATTTGTAATGAGTCAGGTGGTAGACGGCTGCCAGAATTGCCATGGGACCCCGAAAGTCGGCGTTTCAAACGAACTCGCCGAACCCTGACACAAATGCTGGCCATTCTCCAAGCAGAGATGTTGCGGTGCAACTAATTTAAGCAGCGTTGCTGGCCTCGGGGCCGGCTTAGAAAAACGCCTGCAATCCGGTCTGCGCCCGTCCGAGGATCAGCGCATGCACGTCATGCGTGCCCTCATAGGTGTTGACCGTTTCCAGGTTCTGCGCATGGCGCATGACGTGGTAGCCGATCTGGATGCCGTTGCCGCCATGCATGTCGCGGGCCTGGCGGGCGATGTCGAGGGCCTTGCCGCAATTGTTGCGCTTGACGATCGAGATCATCTCGGGCGCCATCTTGCCCTCATCCATCAGCCGCCCGACCCGCAAGCTGCCCTGCAGCCCCAGCGCGATCTCGGTCTGCATATCGGCGAGCTTCTTCTGGAACAGCTGCGTGCCGGCCAGCGGCTTGCCGAACTGCTTGCGGTCGAGGCCATATTGGCGGGCCCGGTGCCAGCAATCTTCCGCCGCGCCCATCGCCCCCCAGGAAATGCCGTAGCGCGCCCGGTTGAGGCAGCCGAAAGGCCCCTTCAGGCCCGACACGTCAGGCAGCAGCGCGTCCTCACCGACCTCGACGCCTTCCATCACCACTTCGCCGGTGATCGACGCGCGGAGACTGAGTTTGCCGTCGATCTTTGGCGCCGACAGCCCCTTCATGCCTTTTTCCAGCACGAAGCCGCGAATCTCGCCGTCATGCGCGCCCCCACTCTTGTCGGACAACTTTGCCCAGACGACGAACACGTCGGCGATCGGGGCGTTCGATATCCACATCTTCGAGCCGGAGATCCTGTAGCCGTTCGCCGTCTTCTCGGCCCGCGTCTTCATGCCGCCAGGGTCGGAACCGGCATCCGGCTCGGTCAGCCCGAAGCAGCCGATCCATTCGCCTGACGCCAGCTTCGGCAGGTATTTTTTGCGCTGCGCCTCCGAGCCATAGGCATGGATCGGATACATCACCAGCGACGACTGCACGCTCATCATCGAGCGATAGCCAGAATCGATGCGCTCGACTTCGCGCGCCACCAGGCCATAGGTGACGTAGTTGGCGCCGAGCCCGCCATATTCTTCCGGAATGGTGATGCCGAGCAGACCCGCTTCGCCCATCTCGCGAAAGATCCCGGCATCGGTCTTTTCCTCGAGATAGGCTTCCTCGATCCTGGGGGCGAGCTTGTCGGCGGCGAATGCCGCTGCGCCATCGCGCACCATCCGCTCGTCTTCCGACAGCTGGTCCTCGATCAGGAAAGGATCATCCCAGACGAATGCGTTCTTGTCGGCGGCCATGGCCTCGGTCTCCCAACTCTTGCATGTCGCCCAAAAGCTTGCCCTCGGGCCTGACCCGAAGGTGTCCGGCGGTTTGGGATAACGACATGCACAAACAACAACATGAATTGGGCGGCTTATCGGCTTCCGGTTCGAAAAAATCAAACGAAATTGCTTCGCCAACCAATGAGCGTTAGTAATGGATCATGAACGTGCAGCGCCGCCTTTTGCCTGGTATCAGCGCCCTTGCCGCCTTCGAGGCGGTGGCCCGGCTGGGCAGCTTCACCGCCGCCGCAAGGGAGCTCGATCTGACCCAGGGCGCCGTCAGCCGCCAGATCAGACTTTTGGAGGACCAGTTCGGCCGCCAGCTGTTCGAACGCGACAGCCGCAATGTCAGGCTGTCGACGGCCGGTGAGATCTATGCCGAAGCGGTGCGCGCCGCCTTGGGTCAATTGCGCGACGCAGCGGTTGGATTGATGAGCAATCGGCATAGTGGCATCTTGAACCTTGCGATCCTGCCGACCTTCGGCACACGCTGGCTGATGCCGCTCATCCCGGATTTCGTCGAAAGCAACCCTGATATCACCATCAATTTCGTCACCCGCATCGGCCGTTTCGACTTCGCCCGCGAGAGGCTCGACGCCGCCATCCATTACGGCCTGCCCGACTGGCCCGGTGCCGACTCGACGCTGCTGGTGCGCGAGACAGTGGCGCCGGTTGTCTCGCCCGAATTTCTGGCCGGCCGCGCCATTGCCACGCCTGCCGATATCGGCCGCCTGCCACTGCTGCATATGGCGACGCGGCCCGGCGCATGGACCGAGTGGTTCGAGCATCAGGGATTGAGCGTACCGACCGGGCCCGGCATGCAGTTCGAGCAATTCGGCACCGCCGCCCAGGCCTGCATGGCCGGGCTCGGCGTGGCGCTGCTGCCGCAGGTCCTCATCTCAGGCGAATTGCAACGGGGCCAGTTGGTGCCGGCGCCGGGCCGGCCGATGCAGAGCCGCAGCGCCTATTACCTCGTCGTGCCGCATGACAAGCGTGGCCATCCGCCGGTCGCCAGTTTTCGCGACTGGCTGCTGCGCCATGTGCCGCCGGAGAAGTAGCTACTTACGCTTCAACGCATCGGCCAACGCGGCGCCGAACGCGCCTTGCTGTACCGGCCGTTCCGGCTGGCGCTGCGGCGCCGGCGCTCGCGGCGCCGGTCTGTTGCCATTGTCGCGCGGCTTCGGTGTACCGCCGTCACCTTCCCTGCGCATCGACAGGCCGATGCGCTTGCGCTTGATGTCGACCTCGACGACACGCACCTTGACCACGTCGCCGGCTTTCACCACCTCATGCGCATCCTTGACGAAACGGTCGGCCAGTTGCGAGACATGCACAAGTCCATCCTGGTGCACGCCGATATCGACGAAGGCGCCGAACGCGGCGACATTGGTGACGGTGCCTTCCAGCAGCATGCCTGGCTTCAAATCCTTGATGTCGTCGACGCCGTCGGCGAAGGTGGCGGTCTTGAAGCCGGGGCGCGGATCGCGGCCGGGCTTTTCCAGTTCCGCCAGGATATCGCGCACCGTCGGCAGGCCGAACCGCTCATCGACGAAGACACGCGGATCGAGCGCCTTGAGAGCGGCACTGTCGCCCATCAGCGAGCGGAGGTCGCGTCCGCAGGCCGCAACGATCTTTTTCGCCACGCCATAGGCTTCGGGATGCACGGCCGAGGCATCGAGCGGTTCGGTGCCGTTGGCAATGCGCAGGAAGCCGGCGCATTGCTCGAAGGCGCGGGGTCCAAGGCGCGAGACCTTCAACAGGTCACGTCGGCTGGCGAAGGGACCCGCCGCGTCACGGTGCGCAATGATCGCCTCGGCCAGCGATGCGCCAAGACCCGAAACCCGCGCCAGAAGCGGCGCCGAGGCGGTGTTGAGGTCGACGCCGACGGCATTGACCGCGTCCTCGACCACCGCTTCCAGCGAGCGGCCGAGCCGGTACTGGTCGACGTCGTGCTGGTATTGGCCGACGCCGATCGACTTCGGCTCGATCTTGACCAGTTCGGCCAGCGGATCCTGCAGCCGCCGCGCGATCGACACCGCGCCGCGCAGTGACACGTCGAGGCCGGGGAATTCCGCCGCTGCCGTTGCCGAGGCGGAATAGACCGAGGCGCCCGCCTCGCTGACGATCACCTTGAGCGGCTTCGGCCCGGACTCGGCAGGCATGTCGGCCAGCATGTCTGCGACCAGCCTTTCCGTCTCGCGGCTGCCGGTGCCGTTGCCGATGGAAATCAACTCGACCTTGTGCAGGCGGATGAGTTTTGCCAGTTCGGCCTGCGTGCCGCGCACGTCATTCCTTGGCGGAAACGGATAGACCGTCGTCGTTGCCAGCAGCTTGCCGGTGCCGTCCACCACCGCCACCTTGACGCCGGTGCGGATGCCGGGGTCGAGCCCCATCGTGGCGCGCGAGCCGGCCGGGGCAGCGAGCAGCAAGTCCTTCAGATTGCGGGCGAAGACATGGATCGCCTCCTCTTCGGCCCGCTCGCGCAGATCCCGCATCAAATCGAGCGTCAGATGCAGCGACAGCTTTACGCGCCAGGTCCAGCCCGCCACCTCCATCAGCCAGCGGTCGCCCGGCAACTGGCGGCCGATGGCGTATGCATCGGCGATCATCCGCTCGACCGGCTTCACCGGCGACGCGTCGTCGGCATCGACTTCGATATCAAGCGACAGCACCTCTTCATTGCGGCCGCGCAGCATCGCCAGGGCGCGATGGCTCGGCACATTGGCCCAGCGCTCGACATGGTCGAAATAGTCGGAGAATTTCGCGCCGGCTTCCTGCTTGCCGTCGACGACGCGCGACCGCATGAAGGCGCGTTCCTTCATGTAGCTCCGCAGCCTGCCGACCAGATCGGCATTCTCGGCGAACTGCTCGGACAGGATGTCGCGCGCGCCCTCGAGCGCCGCCTTGGCGTCGGCCACCTCTTCAGTGATGTAGGCCAGCGCCAGTTCGCTGGGCGCCGCCGCGCGGTCGGCAAGGATGGCCTCGGCCAGCGGTCCCAGCCCACGCTCGCGCGCGATCTCGGCCTTGGTCCGGCGCTTCGGCTTGTAGGGCAGATAGATGTCTTCGAGTTCCGCCTTGGTGGCGGCCGCAGCGATCTTGGTTTCAAGCTCTTCGGTCAGCTTGCCCTGGTCGCGGATCGAACCGAGAATGGTGTCGCGGCGCGCATCGAGCTCGCGCAGATAGGCTAGGCGCTCGGCCAGCAGGCGCAGCTGCGTGTCGTCCAGACCGCCGGTGACCTCCTTGCGGTAGCGCGCCACGAACGGCACCGTCGCGCCTTCGTCCAGCAGTCCGATCGCCGCCGCGGCCTGTTCGGGCCGGGCTGTGATCTCGGCTGCGATGATTGCTGCGATGCGCTCGGATGCCATGTCGTTCCTGCTGTCCTGTCGAAAAGAGCGGCGACCATAGGCGCAGAGCGTCGCCCCGCCAACCTCGCTCTTTTCGACCGATCAGGAGTTCCACAGGAAAGCACGTTGGAAATTCGCATGGCAAGAATGCGCCCACGCCTGGATTTGCCCGTGCCCTTCAGACGTGCTCGCTGCCCTCATTGCCCTGCCGGGCATCTCTCCCCGTATAGTGACGGGGAGAAAGACGCCTTCGCAAAGGGTTTCGCCAACGACCAGCGTTGCAAAAAAATAGCGCCGCGGTGCGGCCAGCCCCCTTCTCCCCGTCACTATACGGGGACAAGGTGCCGGCAGCGGGGCAGCGCTGACATTGCCAGTCGGATACGATTGCCCTGCTAGACCATCCGGCTCAGCGCATCGAAGAAGGTGACCATATCGACATCGAGCGGCTCGTCGACCGGCTCAGGCTGCGACGACATCTTGGCGATGACCACCTCCGCCTTGGGATCGACGTAGAGCCACAGGCCGTGGATGCCGATACCGCAAAATGCGCCGCTGGCCGCGCCGGTCTGGTACCATTTGTTGCGGTAGCGGCCTTGCGGGAAGAGGAACGCCATCGCGCCACGCTGCCAGGCGTCCGTGTCTCCGCCTGTGCTGACAGTGTCGCGCACCCAGGCTTCCGGCACGATGCGGCGGCCATGGGCGATGCCGCCCTGCCGCATCATCTCGCCGACCCGCGCCAGATCGCGCGGCGTCACCGAAATGCCGCCGGCCGTGCGAGCAGTGCCGGCCATATCGACTGTCACCGAGGCTTCGCTCATTGCACCAAGCGGCAGCCACAATTTCTCGTACATCAACTCGGCGAAGCGCTGGCCGGACGCGCGCTCGAGCAGGATGCCGAGCAGGTCGGAATTGGGCGAGCGGTAGCGGAACGTCCGGCCATGCGGCTCGGCAAGGGGCTGCAGCGTCAGGATGAAGTCGGCCAGGCTTTCGGTGCCGCCGCCCGGATTCCACAGCGTCGCGCGGCGATAGCGGGCAAAGGCGCTTTCCGGATCGAGATAAGCTTCTTCGAAGTCGAGGCTGACGCTCATGTCGAGCACATGCCGCACGCTGGCATCGCCATAGGCCGAGCCGGCAGCTTCCGGCAGATAGCGGGTCACCGGCGCCTGCGGGTCGAAAACTCCTTCGCCTTCCAATATGCCGGCCAGAATGGCGGTCAGCGACTTGCTGATCGAGAAGATGATGTGGCGCGCGCCGAACTCCATATGCGGTGCGAACCAGTCGCCGACGAATTTGCCGGCTTTCATGATCGTCAGTGCGTCGGTGTCGGAGCGCTTGAGAAAGGCCGCAACGGTCTCGGCGCCGCCGGTCAGCGCGACCTTTTCGCCAAGCAGCCCGTCAAGATCCTGTGCCGGCGCCTCACTGCTGCTTGACGCTGCAGCGACACGCGCGCTCGGCACCAGCTCCCCGACATTCTGGAACGACCACCGGCTGAACGGGCTTTCGCGCCAGTTGCCGAGCAGCACCTTGTTGCGGGCAAAGCCATGTCTGGTCTCGAACGCGGTCTTACCGGTCATAGCTTTTCCTTCCGGTTTTTGGAACTTCGAGCCTGTTTCGAAATCAGATGGCCGCCAGAGTAGAGTTGCCAAACGGTCTCTAGGCCAGCGCGGCAGCGATCGCGTGGACGGCTTTCAGCGTCGCCCCCGAATAGGCGATGTCGGTGAAATCCGGGTAGCTCGAAAGCTTCACCACGACCATTCTCGTGTTCCAGTCGATATGGATCAGCTGCCCGAACACGCCCCGGCACATCAGCGCGCGTGAGCGCTGGTCCTCGATCCAGAACTGGTTGCGGTAGCTGCCTTGCGGCAGGCTGGGATTGAAGTCCGGTCCGTGCCTGCCGGTGCGCGTCGCCTCGATCCAGTCGGCCGGCACGACGCCGCCGCCATTGTCGAGGATCAGCTGGCCGAAACGGCCATAGTCGCGCAGCGTGGCGTTGAAGCCGCCATCGGCGATGGCGTAGCCGGCGCTGTCGACGGTGAAGCAGGCGCTTTCATCCGCGCCGAGCTTTTGCCAGAGTTCTTCCGAAACCAGTTGCGCCAGCCGCTTGCCGGTCACCCGTTCCATGATGAAGGCGAGCACGTCGGTCTCTATCGAACGATATTCGAACGCAGCGCCATGCGGCCGGCTTGTCTTCTTGAGCCGCAGGATCAATTCGAACATATGCGACGGCCACTCGAAGGCCGGGTCGCTGTCCGGCGGCACCGGCTTCCAGCCGCTGGCGACATCGACCTGGCCGATGTCGGAATAGCGGTCGGTGTATTCCTCGGAAAAGCGCACGCCGGTCGTCATGTCGAGCACGTGCTGCACGCTGGCGTCGGCCCAGCCGGTAGCTTCCAGCTCCGGCAGATAGGTCGTCACCGGCATGGCGGGATCGATCAGGCCGCGCCCGGCGAGTATGCCGAACACCGAGCCCGTGACTGACTTGGCCATCGACTGCGACAAATGCGGCGTGCGCTCGGTCATACCGTTGCAATAGCGCTCATAGGCGATCTTGCCATCCTTGAGCACGAGGAACCCATCCGTATAGGTTTCGTCCAGCAGCCCGGCCAGCGTCGAAGGCTGCCCCGTGCTGCCGCCCACCGGCAACGCGTCGAGATCGGCGTCGGCGCGCTCGAACCGGCGGCGATGGCCATTGCCGCGCCAGACTTCGACGGTCGGCAGGATTTCACGGATATGCTGGAACGCCCACCGGTTCCAGGGTCCCCTATCCCAGTCGAGCTTCGGCGGCACCATCCTGGGCGGTGAGCCCTGCATGATCGGCGGCCGCGGATCGGAGTTGCGGTAAGACTGCATGAGAATTTCCCTGCCGCCGCATGCCGCTCTTCCGTTCACTTGGATGAGGAGCGGTCTGCACAGCGGACGAAAAAGCCCCCGAATGGGCCTTTCGAGTGACGAACGCCCGACGCCATGGCGAAGGGCAGTGCCGGCAGGCCAGGTGAGGGGCGGCGCGAACGCTGCGAATTCAGCGCTACCCCTCATCCGGCCCTTGACCCGCCTTCTTCCCGCTCGCGCGGAAGAAGGCGGAGTGCCGCTATTTCTGAACGTCCGTCCAGATGCGCGTGTAGAGTTGCTGCACCTCGGGCGAGCAAGGGGTGAGGAACTCGCCCGCTTTCTCCAGTTCTGGCGGTACCACCAGTTCGGGCGCATCCTTCATGTCGGCTGGCATGAATGCCTTCGAGCCCTTGATGCCATTGGCATATTTGGCGAAGGCGGAGATCATGGCGGCGTTCTCGGGATCCATGATGAAGTTCATGAACAGCTTGGCGTTGTCGACATTCTTGGCATCCTTGAGGATGGCAACACTGTCCATGAAAAAGGGGAAGCCCTCCTTCGGGTAGCCGAACTTGATGTCGGGGTTCTTGATGCGCGAGCGCATGATGGCGCCGTTCCAGTAGTAGACGGCCGAATAGTCGCCGGCCGGTAGCTTCTCGGTCACGCTATAATCCATGGCCAGCCATTTCGGCTTGGCCTCCACCAGCTTGTCGCGCACCTTCTTGAGCAGTTCCTTGTCGTCCGTGCACCAGTCGCCGCCCAGATACTTGATGGTGGCGAACAGCACGTCGTTCATTTCCGGCGAGACATTGATCTTGCCAACCAGTTCCTTCGGCGGATCGAGGAAGATGGCCGAGGTGTTGATGTCGCCGTCATAGACCTTTGTGTTGACGCCGATACCGCTCACGCCCCACTGCCACGGAACCGTATAATGACGGCCCGGATCCCAGGGAACGTTCACCCAGCGCTCGTCGACATTCTTGAAGTTCTCCATCTGGTCGGGCCGGGCCTCAAGCAGAAGCTCTTCCTTCACCCAGATCGGCACGTAGTTGGCCGACGGCACCACAATGTCGAAGCCATGACCACCGGCGCGTACCTTTGCTAGCGCGGTGTCGTTGGAGTCGTAGTCGGTGATCGTCACCTTGACCTTATAGGTATCCTCGAACTTCTTGATC
Source organism: Mesorhizobium sp. L48C026A00 (assembly GCF_000502375.1). Classification (NCBI taxonomy): domain Bacteria; kingdom Pseudomonadati; phylum Pseudomonadota; class Alphaproteobacteria; order Hyphomicrobiales; family Phyllobacteriaceae; genus Mesorhizobium; species Mesorhizobium sp. L48C026A00. The sequence goes on from NZ_AYWU01000004.1 coordinate 168,298, forward strand.
ATCTCGGGGCTGGTGTAGTCGCCCCAATTAAAGATGTTGAGTTCGCCTTCCGCATACGCGCTGCCCGCAAAGGCAAACATTGCGAATACCGCCGTGGCAGCCGTGGTCTTCCATTTCATTGCTATTCTCCCGTTTTGGCAATCGTTGGTCATGGCTTGCGCCGATTGACGAAGTAGAACGCGGTTACGAGCACCACCGACAGCGCCAGGAATACCGTGGCGATCGCATTGATTTCCGGGCTCGTTTCGCGCCGCAACTGGCCGAGCATGTAGGTGGGCAGCGTATCCTGGCCGCCGGACTTGACGAATTCGGTGATGACCACATCGTCGAGCGAAATGACGAAGGCGAGCATGAAGCCCGCGATGATGGCCGGCCTCAAGAGCGGCAGCGTCACGAAACGGAAGGCTTTCCAGGGCGTGGCGTATAGGTCAGCGGCTGCGCGCTCCAGCGTCAGGTCCATGCTCTCCAGCCGCGCCCGGATCGGCAAGTAAGCGAACGGGATGCAGAAGGCGGTGTGCGCGGCGATCAGGTAACCGAGTCCTGAGTAACCGGTCCAGACCTTGATGCGCGAGAACACGATCAGGAGCGCGACGCCGGTGACTATCTCCGGCACCATCAGCGGCTGGTTGATGAAGGCGTATTTGAAGGTAAGGCCGGGATAGGGCCGCGTGCGGGTCGTGGCCAGCGCAGCGATGGTGGCGGCGATCGTCGACAGCGCGGCGGCCGAGACCGCCAGCACGAGCGAGCGGACGGAGGCGTCCTGCACGGCCGAATTGTGCCAGGCCGAAATAAACCAGCGCAGTGAGACGCCGTCCCAGCGCGAAAGCGAATCCGCCGTGTTGAACGAATAGGTGACGAGCGCCGCGATCGGCAGATAGAGCGCGAAGAAGGTCAGAAGCGCCATGAACCCGAAGCCGGGTTGCGCCTGGATGTCGAACGGACGCTTAGCCATGGGCGCCCTGCGACCCGGATGCGTTGCGCACGTAGAACAGGAGCGCGATCATCACCAGCACCATGAGCGTAATTGAGATGGCCGCGCCAAGCGGCCAGTTACGGCCCGCGCCGAACTGCAGTTCGATCAGGTTGCCGAGCATCATGTTCTTGCCGCCGCCCAGCACCCGCGGAATGACATAGGCGCCAAGCGAGGGAATGAAGACCAGTATCGAGCCGGCTATGAAGCCGGGCTTGATCAACGGGAAGATGATGCGGCGCAGAACCTGCCAGCGACCGGCGTAGAGGTCATATCCGGCCTCGACCAGCCGGAAGTCGAGCTTCTCCATCGAGGCGTAGATCGGCAGCACCATCAGAGGCAGGTAGATATAGATCATGCCGAACAAGATGGCGGCGTCGGTATTCATGATCTGCAGCGGTTGCTTGATGATGCCGAGCGCCATCAGCGCCGTGTTGACCAGCCCTTCGTTGCGGATCACCTGCTGCATGGCGAAGGTGCGGATCAGGAGATTCGTCCAGAACGGAATGGTGACGAGGAAAACCCAGACCTCGCGCGTCTTCGGCGGTCGCGTGGCGATGAAATAGGCTGTGGGGAAGCCGAAGAACAACGTCAGCACGGTGGTGTAGAACGACAGGCTTATCGAACGCCAGAAGATCGACAAATGCGCATCTGCGAAGGCCAGAGTGTCGTCGAAGATGTCACGCTGCATCAACACCGACAGCCAGCCGTCGGTAGAAAATTTCCACACCACGTCGCCATAGGGCCCCGGCGTCAGGAAGGAATAGATCACGACGATCAGCAGCGGTCCGCTCGCGGCGAGAAAGATGATGATCAGCGCCGGCGCCGACAGCAGCCAGCGATCGCGGATCTCTCGGCGCTCGGCCTCCTCAGCGACTTGTTCCGCGCTCGCCATCAATCCCTCAGCACTTGCGCGGCGTCGTTGCCGATCGAGATGCCGACCTTGTCGCCCCGCTCGAAACCGCAGCCGGCGCTGCGCGTGTTCTGCTGGCGCACGGTGAAGCTCTCGCTGCTGTCCAGGCGAACATGGATGTGCGTGTCGGTGCCGAAATAGACGATGTTTTCCACCGTGCCCGACAGGTCGCCCTTGCCGCTGGTCAGCTTGGCATGTTCGGGCCTGACCACCACGGTGGCATTGTCCTTTGGCTGGAAGCCTTCCGCCACAGTCGCGTCTATGGTCGCGCCGGATTTGAGCGTTGCGCGTGCCTTGCCGTTGCCCATGCCTGATATGGCCGCCATCAGGAAATTGGTTTCGCCGATGAAGTCGGCGACGAAGCGCTCCGCCGGCTTATCGTAGATGTCCCAGGGCGTGCCGACCTGCAGGATCTTGCCCGACGACATCACCGCGATGCGGTCCGACATGGTCAGCGCTTCTTCCTGGTCGTGGGTGACGAAGATGAAGGTGATGCCGGTCTCGTGCTGCAGCCGCTTCAGCTCGATCTGCATCTCCTTGCGCAGCTTGAAGTCGAGCGCCGACAGCGGCTCGTCGAGCAGCAGCACTTTCGGCTGCGGCGCCAAGGCGCGCGCCAGCGCCACGCGCTGCTGCTGGCCGCCGGAAATCTGGCTGGTGCGGCGGTTGCTGAGCGCTTCCATCTTGACCAGCTTCAGCATCTCGGCGACGCGCGCCTTCACTTCGGCCTTGGGCTTGCCGAGCATTTCGAGGCCGAAGCCGATGTTCTCGGCCACCGTCATATGCGGGAACAGCGCATAGTTCTGGAACACGGTATTGACCGGCCGCTTGAACGGCGGCAGCGGCGCTATGTCCTGGCCGTGCAGCAAGATCTCGCCGGCGCTCGGGAAGTCGAAGCCGGCGATCAGCCGCAAAAGCGTCGTCTTCCCGCAGCCGGACGGACCAAGCAGCGTGAAGAACTCATTTTCGCGGATCGACACCGAAACCGTGTCGAGGGCGGCGACCTGTGACTCCCCGCTACCGAAGACCTTGCGGACGCCACGAACTTCAATTGCACTTCTACCCGGTTGTTCCGGCACGATTACCCCATTCTTGTGTCCGCTCTTCTGGCGGATCCAGTTCCCACTCGATTGTCAGCACACGGCGCATGGCTTGGCAAGCATGCATCTGAATGTCGATCCAGAATGCAATACCCGTCAGGCCTGGTAGGTGATCTTGCCGCCGCAGATCGTCGTCACCGGCCGCACCGTATGCAGTGCTTCCGGCGCGGTCGCCTCGATGTCGGCTGAGAGCACCACCAGATCGGCCATAAAGCCTGGCTTGAGGCGGCCCTTGCGGTGCTCCATGAACTCGGCATAGGCGCCTTCCACCGTGTAGCCCGCTAGTGATTCATGCAGCGAAAAGCTCTGGTCGGGATCGCCCTCTGCCCAAGGTTTGCGCAGCACCGCCGCCTGAATGCCTAGGATCGGATCGATCGGCGACACCGGCCAGTCGGAAGCGAAGACGACATGCGCGCCCGCCTGCTTCAACGTCCGCCAGGCATAGCTCAGCGGCCATCTTTCGCGGCCGATGCGCGAAAGCGTCGGCTCCAGCGGGAAGTCCATGGCGCCGGGCGGGTGCGGCGGCTGCATCGAGGCGATGACGCCAAGCTCTGCGAAGCGCGGTATGTCGGCGGCAGTGACCACCTCGATATGCTCGACCCGGTGCCGGCTGTCGCGCCTGCCGTTCTTCCGCCGCGCCGCCTCATAACCATCGAGGACCGCGCGCACCGCGCCGTCGCCGATCGAATGCACGGCGACCTGCAGCCCGCGCCGGTCGGCCTCCACCGCCACCTCGGCGAGATGCTCCGGCGTAAACAGCGGCTCACCGCGCCAGCCCGGCCGGTCGGCATAGTCGTCGACCATCACCGCGGTCCAGCCTTCCAGCACGCCGTCGTAAAACATCTTGACCATGCCGGACGACAGCCATTCCGATTGGTAGGAGTTGGCCATGCTCGATGCCTTTTCCAGCCTGTCGAGCGTCATGAAGTTCTTGAAATGAAAAGGTATCTTGGTGCGGCAGAGCAGTCGCCCTTCCTGTTCCAGCCCGGCTAGCAGCTCGAGCTGGTAAAGATTGCCGTCCATGTTCTGGATCGAGGTGATGCCGTGGCGGGCGCACCATTCCAACCCGCGATGCATCAGGTCACGATCGGCCGCGACTTCGGCGGCGGAAGGGTACGGCTCGGGCTCTCCGCCTGTCGCAATGCCGAGCCGCACTCGGTTCCGCCCCGAAAGCTCGAGGATTGGCCCGAACGCCTCCCCCTCGCGCAATTCGCCCGCCGCCAGGCCATCCGCTCCCATGACGATCTCGTTGCCGGGACCGAGTTGCTTGCCGTGCAGGACGCCAGCCAGCTCCAGCGCCTTGGTGTTGGCCCACATCGTGTGATGATCGGAAGCCGACATGGCGAACGGCCGGTCGGCGATGATGCGGTCGAGATGATGGCGGGTGACCGGCTCTTCCTTGGAAAGGATGGTGTAGTCGACGCCGGCCCCAAGCAGCAATTTGGCGTTCGGCCGTGCCGCCGCATAGGCGCGGATCGCGTCGCTCAGTGCATCGAAGCCATGCACGCCCTGAAGGTGCAAATTGTCGAGTTCGGCCGCGCCGCCGAAAAGATGCATATGCGCTTCGATAAAGCCCGGCACCATCGACCCGCCTTGCGCATCGATAATCTTCGTGGCCGGCCCTTTCAGCGCCTCAATCGTCCGGCGATCCCCAACCGTGAGGATGTTGCCGTCCTTTATCGCCACCGCCTCGGCCGTCGGATTGCCTTCGTCCATGGTCAGCACACGGGCATTGATGACGATCAGGTCGGCATTTGAACTCATGATTACCCGCGGTTCGGTTGCGCTACCGACAGGCTAGACGAGTAGCTGCCGTGCCAGCAAGCCATGGCTGGTTGGCCCAGCGCCTTGTGAAAGGCAGTGCAAGACGGCTAGGGTCGCCGCATCTCACCACGGAACAATTTCATGAAGACTGTTTTTTCGCCCCTCCATGCCTGCCATTCCGGCAATGTCGAATTGATCGCCGGCGCCATCGTGCCGGCCTTCGAGAAGCCCTCGCGCGCCGAGTTCATCAAGGCGAGGGTGGAGAGCGAAAAGCTCGGCCCGGTGCTGCCGCCCCACACGCACGACCTCGCTGCCGCCAAGCAGGTGCATAGCAGCGACTACATCGATTTCCTGCCGACCGTATGGCCGCTCTGGGAAGCGTCGGGCCGGACGGGCTCGGCCATCCCCTTCACCTGGCCGACGCGCGGCTTGCGCGGCGATGTGCGCCCGCAAACCATCGATGCGCTGCTTGGCTTTTACTCCTTCGACGGCGGCGCCAGCTTCGTCAAAGGCACCTGGGAGGCGATCAAGTCGTCCTACGATGTGGCGCTGACCGCAGCCGCTCTGGTCAAGGGCGGCGAGATATCAGCCTTCGCGCTCTGCCGCCCGCCCGGCCATCATGCCGGTGCTGCGTTCATGGGCGGCTATTGCTACATCAACAACGCCGCGGTTGCCGCGCAATGGTTCCGCGACCAGGGCGCCAGGCGCGTCTCGATCCTCGATGTCGATTACCATCACGGCAACGGCACGCAGGAGATCTTCTACAGCCGCGACGACGTGCAGGTGCTGAACCTGCATGGCGACCCGATGACCGAATATCCGTTCTTCCTGGGCCACGCCGACGAGCGCGGCACTGGGCCCGGCGAAGGCTTCAATGTCAACTACCCCATGCCGTTCGGCACCACATGGGATGCCTGGAATGCTTCGCTGGAGGACGCCTGCGCAAAACTTGCAGCTTACGCTCCCGAGGTCGTAGTCGTCTCGCTCGGCGTCGACACGTTCGAGAAGGACCCGATCAGCAAGTTCAAGCTGAAAAGCGCCGACTATCCCAGGATTGGCCGTCGCATCGCCAAGCTCGGCCTGCCGACGCTGTTCGTCATGGAAGGCGGCTACGCCGTCGAGGAAATCGGCATCAATGCGGTGGGCGTGCTGACCGGATTCGAAGATCGGTAATGCATGTCGCCCAAAGGGCTGCCCCGGGCGTTCGACCCGAGAGCGCAGCGGTGATGGCAGCTACGCCACTTGGCCGCCGATCGTCTGGAGCGCGCCACTTCCCCGGGCCCTCCCAATTCGACAAGCCTGGTTGACGGGAAACGGCGGATCGATCGTCATTGTCTGCTCTCCGGCGCGTAATGGAGGATGACAACACCTGACTTGAGCGTCCTCGTCTCGAGATGCTTCAGGCGTATCAGATTCGGGCCGCCCTTGAAGAGCGGCGTGCCTCTCCCGAGAATGACGGGGTTGATCCCGAGGTGATACTCGTCGATCAGGCCGTGCTCCATCAGGGTCGCCGTGAAGTCGGCGCTGCCGAACACGAAGATGTCTCCGCCGTCCCTGCTCTTCAGCTTGGAGACTTCTTCCGCGACATTGCCGTTGAAGAGCTTCGTGTTGTTCCAGTCGGCGCTTTTCAGCGTGCGCGAGAAGACCAACTTCTCGATCTTGTTCATGAAATCCGCGATCCAGCCTTGCTCGGACGGCCAATAGGCTGCCATGAGCTCGTAGGTCACCCGGCCGAAGATCAGCGTGTCGGCCTTTTCCTGGGTCTCACGAATGTAGTTCTCGAGTTCTTCTTCGAAGACGAACCAGCTGATGTCCCTGTCCGGACCTTCGAAGAAGCCGTCGACACTCACCATGTCCCATATGATCAGCTTTCTCATAGAAACCTCCTCTTCGTGTATCCCTTTGTGAATTCTCGGCCTATCCCGTGAAGCGGAAGCGCATGTTGGTGATCTGCCCCGCTTCCGAGAGCTCGGTCTTCTCCAGCCTGATCGGCACCATGCCGTTCTGACTGAAGCGGCGGATGCCGTCGCCGATGAGGACAGGCGCGACATGGAGAACTCGTCCGCAACCCCTGATTCGGGCCGACGGGAAGTCGCAGCATTTCAGCGGGATGCGACGAAGCGTTCCAGTTTGCCCAATGTTTGCAGTCCCAGTTCCACGGCACCGAAGCCCTTCGCCTCCTGGAACTCGGCAGCCGTGCTGAATACCATGCCCAGCGTTACCTTCGTTGCCCCGTCCTGATCCTCGAACGAGGCCCAGGCGTCGGCATGCTTCGGCCCGTTCTCGCCCCAATGCAGCGTATAGCTGATCCTCTCTTCGGGCCGGACCTCGTTATAGAGATGGTGGTTCGGGAAAACCGTGCCGTCAGACGCGATCATGTCGAATACCCACTCGCCGCCCGCTCGCAAGTCGATCCTCTTCGTTCGACAGGAGAAGCCTTCCGGCCCCCACCATTGCGGCAGCGTTTCAGGGTTCATCCACGCGCCCCAGACGATGGACCGCGGCGCCTGAATCACCCGCTGCAGCACCATGGTTCGTTCGGCCGCGCCCGCGAGGTTGTCCAGGCCGGCACCGAAGCCCGCCCGGTAGCCTGCTTCCATGTCCTGCGCCAGCGAGGAAAGTTGCACCGTCACGACTAGCCGGCTGCGCTCGTGCGTGCCTGAGAGATCTGCCGTCACCAGCGCTGCTGATTGCGTCACGCCTTCGCACGAGATCACCTCGTAGTTCACACTGCACAGCGCTGGCTGCAACACCAGCCAGCCGCACTCGCAGCGGATGTCCGGCTGGCCCTCTGCCTTGCAGAGCGAGATCTCGCGTCCACCCACCCTGGTGTCGGCCTCCAAAAACTCCACGGTGACCGAGGGCGACGGCGCAGCCCAGATCGCCCGCGCGGCCGGCGCCGTCCAAGCCTCCCACAGCACGGCCAATGGCGCGGCCACGTCCCGTTCGAAGGTCAGCGTCGCAAAACGGCCCTTCCTATCATCGGGCACCGCACGGGTCGCACTGTTTGTAGCGAGGTTCTGTGTCATTCTGCGCGCTCCTTCTTCATCACATTCATCACAAATGCGTCCAACCGGTCGAGCCGAGCTTCCCAGATGGCCCGCTGTTCATCGAGCCATGTTCGCGCTGGATCCAGAGCCTCGGGTACGATGGCGCAGGTGCGTATCCGCCCGTCCTTGGACGTGGTGATCAACCCTGCCTCCTCCAGCACGGAAAGGTGCCGCATCACCGTGGGCAGCCGCAGCCCCGTGGGCCCAGCCAGATCCGTTACCCGCGCAGGTGTTTCGGCGAGCCGGGTCAGGATCGACCGGCGGGTCGGATCAGCGAGCGCGTGGAAGAGCAGCGAGAGATCAAGATCATGCTTAGCCATGTTGCTAACTATCGCCCAATTTGCCGGTGGCGCAAGCAAAAACTTCGTCAAGTCGCTAAGTATTTTTTGCGCAACGCGCCGAGTTCTTGGAGCAGGCGGATTCTGTTGCCAAGTCCGCAGAGAAGTTGCTCGTAGCGATGCTCGCACGGGCTGATGCTTGCAATCGAAGACAAAATCCTGAAGCCGCCAGTCCGCTTCCCACCAATCTCAGCCGTTCGCGTTTATCGGTTCACGGCAGCAGGCAGCGGGCGCGGCGGACAGAAAGTCGGACACCTCACCGAAGCGCTTCACGCGGCCTGCGAGAATGGCCGCCGACCTGTTCCCGCCACCGCTATCCTATTGTTGGACCATGATCTTCTTTGAAAAGGCGTTCGCCCTTTGCGAAGTCATGCTCTACTTCTAAGGGACGGCATGAGGGCACCGATTCTGGAAGAACGCAGCATTTGAAGTCGGGGAAGCATCCATGATCGACGACGAGCCGGACAGCGAACGCGTCTCGGCGCTGGCGCCGTTCCGGCACGGCATTTTCCGCGCCGTATGGTCCGCCAGTCTGGTTTCGAATTTCGGTGGCTTGATCCAGGGCGTCGGCGCCGCCTGGATGATGACCACGATCGCCACCTCGTCCTATCAGGTTGCGCTGGTCCAGGCCTCGACCACCTTGCCGATCATGCTGTTTGCGCTCGTTGCCGGCGCCATCGCCGACAGCTTCAACCGGCGCAAGGTCATGCTGATTGCCCAGATCTTCATGCTGGTCGTCTCGGTTCTGCTGACCGTTTTCACCTATCTTGGCTTGATGACGCCATGGACGCTGCTCGCCTTCGCCTTCCTGATCAACAGCGGCACGGCACTTTACAACCCGTCATGGCAGGCTTCCGTCGGCGACATGGTGCCGCGCGCCAAGCTGCCGGCTGCCGTCGCGCTCAACTCGCTGGGCTTCAACCTGACGCGCAGCGTCGGTCCGGCGATCGGCGGCATCATCGTCGCCGCCGCAGGTACCGCAGCGGCCTTTGCCGCCAACGCATTGAGCTATGTCGGGCTGATCATCGTGTTGGCCCGCTGGAAGCCGGACCTGCCGGCCTCGACACTGCCGCGCGAGACGCTTGGCGCGGCGATGGGTGCCGGCCTGCGTTACGTCGCCATGTCGCCCAATATCGGCAAGGTGCTGGTAAGGGGTGCGGCCTTCGGCTTCAGCGCCGGCGCGGTCCTGGCGCTGCTGCCGCTGGTGGCGCGCGACGTCGTCAAGGGCGATGCCTTGACCTACGGCATCATGCTAGGTGCTTTCGGTATCGGTGCCGTCGGCGGCGCGCTGATCAGCGTCAGGCTGCGGCAGATCCTGTCGAGCGAGACGATGGTGCGCATGGCATTCGCCGGCTTTGCGCTCTGCGCCTTCAATGCCGCCGTCAGCGATCAGGCCTGGCAAACGTCGCTCGGGCTGCTCATCGGCGGCGCCTGCTGGGTGGTCGCGCTGGCGCATTTCAACGTCACGGTGCAGATGTCGACGCCGCGCTGGGTGGTCGGCCGGGTGCTCTCGGTCTATCAGACGGCGACCTTCGGCGGCATCGCCCTCGGCAGCTGGATCTGGGGTGTCGTCGCCGATGCGCAGGGCGCCGAGTTCGCGCTGACCGCGGCCGCCGTCGCGATGCTGGCGGGCGGCGCGATCGGCCTGTTGCTGCCCTTGCCGCAGCAGGCGGTGCTCAACCTCGATCCGCTGAACCGTTTCAAGGAGCCGCACCTTGCGCTCGACCTAAAACTGCGCAGCGGCCCGATCGCCATCATGATCGAATACATCATCCGCGAGGAGGACGTGCCGGAATTCCTGGCCACCATGGCCGAGCGCGGCCGCATCCGCCGCCGTGACGGCGCCCGCAGCTGGACGCTGGCGCGCGATCTCGAAAATCCCGCAATATGGATCGAGCACTATCACACGCCGACATGGCTCGAATACATCCGCCACAACAAGCGGGCCACCCACGCCGACGCCGTTGTCGGCGAGCGCCTGAGGGCGCTGCACAGCGGCGACGAGCCGCCGCGCGTCCGCCGCATGATCGAGCGTCCGACAACCGCCGGCACCGCGATCGTCATGCCGAAAGGACCAATCGAGCATTAGGTTGGCGGAAGCCCTGTCGGAGGAAGCACGCGCAAGCTCATTCGCTTGTGCCGCGTTGCGCCGACAAGCTATTTGACCTTGATGATGACCTTGCCCTTGGCCCGGCCCTGTTCAATGTATGCCAATGCCTCGTTGGTCTGCTCAAGCGGAAAGACGCGATCTATAACCGGGCGGATGACGCCCGTTTCGATGAGCGACGTGATTTTTGTCAACTGCCCGCCATTGGCCGCCATGAACAGGAACGAATATCGGACATCTGCGCGTTTCCCCCGTCGCCTGATGCCTGCGCTCAAAACGCGCATGACCAGGTTCAGCACCCAGTTCAGCCCTTTCTCCCTGGCAAACCCAGGATCGGGCGGACCGGAGATCGAAACGGCGACGCCACCTGGCTTCAACACACGCAGGGACTTTTCGAGGGTCTTGTTGTCCTGGCTATTCAGGACGACATCGTAGCCCGAAAGGACTTTCTCGAAGTCATCCTTCTTGTAGTCGACAATGACATCGGCGCCCAGCTTCCTGACCATATCCGTGTTCGACGCGCTTGTTGTCGTGGCGACCGTTGCGCCGAGGTGCTTTGCCAATTGGATGGCGAATGTCCCCACTCCACCGGAACCAGCCTGAATGAAGACCTTCTGTCCTTTCTTCAGCTTCGCTTTTTCAACCAGCGCCTGCCAGGCGGTCAGCCCCACCAGGGGAATGGACGCAGCCTCTTCCATGCTGAGGTTCTTTGGCTTCAGGGCCACGTCCGCATCATTAATGGCGATGTATTCAGCGAACGCTCCGATTTGACCGTCGCGCGCTCGCGCATAGACCTCGTCGCCCGGTTTGAATTGTCGGACTTTCGCGCCGACGCGAATGACCGTTCCGGCCACGTCATGGCCTGCGACAAAGGGTCGGCGGTAGGGCAGGATGAGCTTGAATTCTCCGTCCCTGATCTTGGAGTCCAGCAGATTGACGCTGGCGGCATGGATCTGCACCAGCACGTCATTGTCCCCTGCTTCCGGCTCTGGAACCTCTCCAAGCCGTAGGCGAGCTTTCTTTGCATATCGATCGACGAAGAAGGCCTTCATTGCAGCTTTCCTAAAGTGAGGAGACCCGGAGCGCCCGATCGACATCTCCGGTGCCTCGCCCTATTGCATTATAGTCACTTAATGATAATATGGTCGTAATTCAATAGCTGATCGAAGGAGAAAAACATGCGCTACGAGAAAGGCAGGAGGGAAGCATCGCGGCAGCGGATCATGGATGTAGCGACCGAACGGTTTCGCTCCGACGGCATCGCTGCATCAGGTCTCGCCGGCATCATGGGCGAGGCGGGACTGACCAATGGAGCTTTCTATCCCCATTTTCCGTCCAAGGCGGCGCTTGTGCGTGAGAGTTTGGCGGCCGCCCTGGAGGTTCAGACGGCCCAGATCCAGGAGCTGTTGGCCGCCGGCGGCGCGTCATTGGCCATCGATACGTATCTGTCGGCGGAACACCGAGACAATCCAGGCAAAGGTTGCGCTTCAGCCGCGCTGTTGCCCGAAATTGCGCGTGAGCCGATCGAGACGCGCCAAGTTTACGCCGAGCACCTGCTCAAGCTCGTACGCCAGGTAGCGGCCGAGCTTACGCCCGACGCTCGCGATCCCGAGGCTGTCGCGTTTGGCGTCTTCGCGACCCTGATCGGCACGCTTGAGCTGTCCCGCGCGGTGAACGGAACCGAACTGTCCGATCGCATTCTTGAGGCTGGCGCGGTGGCGGCGAAGGCGCTGCTCCAGCCCCACGAGAACGGCAAGCCGGAAGAAAGGAAACCATCATGAACGTGCATCATCTGTCGCGACCTGCCGCGATCATCAAACACAGGGACGTGCCGACGAAAACGGTCGACGTCGACGGTACGAAATTCGCCTACCGGGAGCTCGGGCCCACAACCGGGGTACCGGTGATCTTCCTTACTCATCTGAGTGCGGTACTCGACAATTGGGATCCCCGGGTCGTCGATGGCATTGCCGCAAAACGGCGCGTTATCACCTTCGATAACCGTGGTGTTGGCGCATCAGGCGGGTCCACTCCCAACACGGTGGAGGCGATGGCCCGCGACGCGATCGCCTTCATCCGCGCCCTCGGCTTCGAGCAGGTCGATCTGCTCGGCCTATCTCTTGGCGGCTTCATCGCCCAGGCGATTGTTCAGCTGGAGCCTAATCTGGTTCGCAAGATCATCCTCGCGGGAACCGGCCCAGCCGGGGGTACCGGCATCGACAGGGTGACGTTCGTCACCATCTTCGACATGATCCGCGCCGCGCTGACCATCAGGGACCCAAAGAACTACCTCTTCTTCACCCAAAGCCCCAACGGCAAGAAGGCGGCGCGCGAGTTTCTGCAGCGCTTGAAGGAACGGACCAATGACCGCGACAAGCCCATCGCCCTCGGCGCTTTCAGCCAGCAGCTCAAGGCAGTCCGTGCCTTTGGCCTTGAGCGCCCTGCCGACCTATCGCGTGTCCGGCACCCGGTGCTCGTGGTGAATGGCGATCACGACAGAATGGTGCCCACCAGCAATTCCGTCGACCTGGCACGACGCTTCCCCAATGCCGAGCTGGTCCTGTACGAGGACGGCGGGCATACGGCCATTTTCCAGTATCACCGCGCCTTCGTGGAAAAGGCCCTGGACTTCCTCGAGGCCTAATCCGGCCGTGCCGGTGTGGCCAGCTGGTGGGCGAATGACGCTTCGATCCATGCGCTAACCTGACGGGCAACACCGTACACTAGATCGGGGAAGGCCTGAGGAAGGAAGCGCACGCAAGCTAATTCGCCGAATCTGCGTTGCTTCGACAACGGACCTTCAGTCTGTTCCCGTAAAGCCAAGTGACACCCGTGCGTCAGGATGCGGCGCGCAGGCTCGTACGGACGCGCCGCCTGCTTGTGGCGCGGGACTTCTCCGCCACGACACCGGTGATCTCGACCACGCCGTTCTCATGCGGTTTGGCGTTTGTGACCTTGTGGAGACGCTCATAGGGCAACAGTTCCTTGACCCGGGCGTCGAGCACAGCGACTTCGGCTCGCAGGTCCTCGCATTCCTGCCTCTGGACATCGAGCTGTATCTGTTCGGATGCCTGCTGCAGGGAAAGCTGCGAAAAATTCGCGCTCACGGTCGAGAGGTGCATCTTGTCGTTTTCGTTCTCCTTTCTGAGAACCGACAACCTTTCCTCCGCAATTTGCATTTCGGCGACAGCGTCGCTCCATTGAGCCTTGAGATTGGCGATCTCGCTCGCGGCTTGATTGTTCTCGTTCGAGGCGACTTCAAATCGTGATTGGAGGTTGCGAATTTCGGAACGCAGGCCGCCGATCTCAGCGAAACTACGCGCACGTTCGGCTTCCCTGTCACCTTCCATGATACGGGCCGCTTCCGTCATTTCCGACAGCTTCGCTTGCGCGATATCGAGCGATTTCTGCAGCCGCGTCTCCTCTTGTTCGCTCTTGCCGAGCGCAGACAGCAGTTCCGAAAGTCGCGCCGCGTCACTGGCATGAATCGTCGAGAGCTCGTCCAGCCGGTGCCGCGCCTCAGCTTCCCGCTTCAGCGCCTTGTCGAAGTCGATCGACAGGCTGACATGCTTTTCCCGCAATATCTCGTTCTCGCGCGCGCATCGGTTGGCCTCGGCCGTTCTGGCCGAAAGCGTTTTGACGAGGTCGCCGAACTCCGCTTCGCGTTCTGCGCTCGCATTGCCTGCCACGACGAGTTCCAGCTTTGCTGCAGCCAGCGCACTGCGAAGTGCCTCCTTGTCCTCGGCCAGGCTTATCTCGCGCTGCTGCAGGGCCTCGACGACGCTTTCACGCTCGCGCTGCTTTCTGGTCGCATCGTGGAACTGCTCCGATAGCACTCTTTGCTGCGTGGTCAGGCTGACATTTGCCAGTTCCAGTTCGTTGGCGCGAAGAATGTCCCCGTGAAGCAGCTTCAGGAATTCGCCTGTCAGGTGATGCGAGGTCGCGATCTCCGACAGTTTCGTGTTGATCTCCTCCAGATACTCGCGCGCATCGTCAAACAGCCCCTCAACGGCATCTAGCGCAGCCAGGCGGGTTTGTGTGTGGGAGGTCAGCCGCCGTGCGATCTCGGGAGCGTCGGCATCGTCCTCGGGCTGAGAGTTGTCATTCCTTGCCGCGAGGTTCTCATCCGGAACGTTGTCCAACGGCGATTGGTCGTCTAGGTTGAGACACTCATCGAACGCATCCGCCAAATCGGCTTCGAGTTCCTTGAATGCCCTGTCCACCGTCTCGGCACGCTTGATCAGACTTCTGATTTTCATGACTGAACATCCCCTACTGTAACGCCATCTGGGGTCTTGATCCTCGCCTCCCGGATACGGGTTCATCCCCTTCCCCCTGATCGCGCGGTGGCGCATGAGGCGAGCCCACGCTAGGGACAGGCCTGGCCACTGTCCTCGTCTGTTTGAATGATGCAGACCTTGTAACTGCCAGTGTGGACAGCGCAGCTTCACTGCGGCGATAAAACCCATCATCATATCGGGAACCGCGTTGACGTAAACGTCAACCCGAAGCTATATGCGCCGGCGACCTTGATCGCGAAACGCGCAAGACGGCGACTTCGGGCCGGATCAAAGTGCCCCAGACCGAAGTGCAATGGGGTGCGACAACGCAACGAGACGAGGAGAACGGCCATGGGCGTTCAGGAAATTGCCGACAAGATCAGCGCGCGCGTGGCGAGTGCCGGGTTCGATCGTTCCGTCAAATTCGATACCGGAGGCGACGGCGTCATCGTCATCGACGGCGCTGCTGTATCGACCACCGACGCGCCGGCCGACTGCACGATAAAGCTTTCGCTCGACGATCTGGAATCGCTGATATCAGGCGATCTCAACCCGACCATGGCGTTCATGTCCGGCAAGATAAAGGTCGAAGGCGACATGAGCGTCGCCATGGCGCTGAGCCAGTTGATCGGCTGACCCATTCCAATCCTGGATGGAAACAAGCCGCCGCCCGATGGCAGCGGCTTGTTTCCGATCCGTCAGGCAGCGAGCGACAGCCGCTGTGCCTTCAGCTTGCGCCCGGCCGCCTTCAGCGTGCCCTGCGCGCCGGCGAGCACGCCTTCCACCAGCTCCAGCGCCAGCAGGCGGTGCCGCTCATAAGGTCCCGGCATGGCCAGCGAGCCGGTTTTATCGGCCGAGAACCCGAAGCGCTGGTAATAGGGCGCATCGCCGACCAGCAGGATCGCCGCATGGCCGAGGCGCGCGGCTTCAGCGATTGCATGGCGCATCAGCGCCGAGCCGATGCCGGCATTCTTGATTGTGGGATCGACGGCGAGCGGGCCAAGCAGAAGGGCGGACCTACCGCCCTCGCCCAGCACGACATCCCAGAGCCGCACGGTGCCGGTGACAGCGCCCGACGCATCGCGTGCGACAAAGGCAAGGCCTTCCGAAGGCCGGCGGCCGCGCCGCAGCTTTTCCGACGATTTTCTCCGGCGCTTCGACCCCATGGCGCGATCGAGCAAGGCCTCGCGCGCCGGGACGTCGGCAGCGGTTTCGGCGGTGATGACGAAAGCGCCAGCAATCTCCCCCCTAGAGGGCGAGATGTCGCCGAAGCCGACAGAGGAGGGCGCCGCGCGTGAAGCGCCGGCGCCACGCAGTCCAAGAGAGGTCGCGACAGCTGAGGCGACCCCCTCTGGCCGCTTTGCGGCCATCTCCCCCTCAAGGGGGGAGATTTGCCGGCTCACAGCGCCATCAACGATGAAATCCACAATTTCCATTTCCGCGATCCTTCACGAGCGGATTGTTCCACAGGCGAACCGAAGCGGGCGATCTCGTCGCCCGCGCCGGATGATCTGACCGGCTCTTGCGAGCCGTCAGATCACGTAGGATCGGAGAGGCTCGAAGCCGTTGAAGGCGACCNGGCGACCGAGGCGTAGGTCGTCGTGTAGGCGCCGGTGCCCTCGATCAGCACCTCGTCGCCGATGGTCAGCGACAGGGGCAGCGGATACGGCGTTTTCTCGTACATCACGTCGGCCGAATCGCAGGTCGGGCCGGCGAGCACGCACGGCGCGGTCTCGGTGCCGTCATGCGCGGTGACGATCGGGTAGCGGATCGCCTCGTCCATCGTCTCGGCGAGCCCGCCGAACTTGCCGATGTCGAGGAAGACCCAACGCACATTGTCGTTGTCGGCCTTCTTCGAGATCAGCACGACTTCCGACTTGATGACGCCGGCATTGCCGACCATGCCGCGGCCCGGTTCGATGATGGTCTCGGGAATCGCGTTGCCGAAATGCTTGCGCAGCGCCGAGAAGATCGCCTGGCCATAGGCCTGTGCCGCCGGCACGTCCCTGAGGTAACGGGTCGGGAAACCGCCGCCCATATTGACCATCTTGAGCACAATGCCTTCGTCAGCGAGCGTAGCGAACACCTTTTTGGCGTCGCCGAGCGCGCGGTCCCAGGCGGTCAGGTTGGTCTGCTGCGAGCCGACATGGAACGACACGCCATAGGCGTCCAGCCCGAGCGCCCTCGCATGGCGCAGCACGTCGACCGCCATCGCCGGCACGCAGCCGAACTTGCGCGACAGCGGCCATTCGGCGCCTTCGCCGTCGGTCAGCACGCGGCAGAACACACGGGCGCCGGGTGCAACGCGGGCGATCTTCTCGACCTCCTCGACGCAGTCCACCGCGAACAACCGGATGCCGAGTTGATAGGCGCGCTGGATGTCGCGCTCCTTCTTGATGGTGTTGCCGAAGGAGATGCGGTCCGCCGGCGCGCCGGCGTCCATCGCCATCTCGACTTCGGCAACGGAAGCGGTGTCGAAGGACGAGCCCATCGCAGCAAGCAGGCGCAGGATTTCCGGCGCCGGATTTGCTTTCACCGCATAGTAGATTTTCGAATCGGGAAGCGCCTTCTCGAAGGCGCGGAAATTGTCGCGCACGACATCGAGATCGACGACGAGGCAAGGGCCGTTCGGACGTCGGGTGGCGAGGAAGTCAAGGATGCGCTGGGTAGCCATCGGGGTCTCTCCATAGCGCCTTTCGGCGCGCACAAAGGCTGCGGGACACGGGTCATTGACCTCGCGAACACGCGGTGGACAAAGGCGGGACGTCAATCCATGGAACCAGCCGGTGGAGACCCCGGAACCATGAAGCGCCGTCTCGCGGCGGTGAACCTTGGCCTTGCCCGGCCTCGGTTCGCTTTGTCTGCCTTGGCTTGGATTGGGAGAACCCGTTCCGCACTGCCGGCAATGAAGGTGTGCCTCTTCAGTAACCCCGGTCTTTGGACGACCGGCAGAACACCAGAAAGGCCCGCACCGTCGTTGCTTCAAGGTGTCCTCGGTCTGGCGGTTGGCCGCTAAACCGACTGGAGGGGTTAGCTCCAGTTACCTTACCGATATCCCTCACCATTTTGAGGATCGGCGGACACCCACAGGCACGTGCGACTTTGGGCAAGCGCGATATAAGGTCGATGGATTTCACAATCAATAAAAATCGTACGCCAGGTTGTAAAAATCCTGGCGTCGAACAATGTTGCAACAACTGTATCCGGATATCGAACGCATGGCAGGCACTCGCGGCCCTCTGAACGCTTTTCTCGACCTCGATGGTATACCTATATCCAATGCGCAGTCCGGCCCGCTTGCCGGCCTGCGGCTGGCCGTCAAGGATATTTACGACGTCGCCGGCTACCGCACCGGCTGCGGCAATCCGCAAAAATACCAGCAGGCTTCACCCGCCTCGGCGACGGCGCCGGCCGTCCAGGCGCTGCTTGATTCGGGCGCGTGCTTCGTCGGCAAGACGCAGACCGACGAACTGGCCTTCTCGCTGATGGGGCTGAACGCGCATTTCCCGTCGCCGGTCAATCCGGCAGCACCTGATCGCGTCACCGGCGGCTCGTCTTCCGGTTCCGCCGCCGCGGTCGCCGGCGGGCTGGCCGACATCGCCGCCGGATCCGATACCGGCGGTTCGATTCGCGCTCCGGCAAGCTTTTGTGGGCTGATCGGCCTGAGGACCACGCATGGCCGCATCTCGCTCGAAGGCGCCATGCCGCTGGCCCCTTCACTTGATACGTTCGGCTGGTTCGCCAGGAACATGGTCACCTACGAAAAGGTCGGCGCGGTGCTGCTCGGCGACGATCTGCACAACCAAGAATTGCAGCGCCCCCTCGCGCTGGATGCGCTGGACGGGCTCGTGCTCGGCCCGCAGGAAGCCGACGAGTATCGCGCCATGGTCCGCGCTGTCGCATCGGTGTTGGGCGCACCGCGCACCGTTGCCCCGCTGTCGCATTCCACCGACGATCTCTATTGGTGCTTCCGCAAACTGCAGGGGTACGAGGCCTGGCAAAATCATGGTGCCTGGATCGCCGGCAGCGATCGGATGCTCGGCCCCGGCGTCAAGGAGCGCTTCGAGCATGGCGCAACCATCGACGCGGCAACCGCACAATTTGAAACGGAACGTCGCGTTTCGTTTCGTCGCGAACTTGCCGACCTGCTTGGCGAAGACGGTGTTCTTGTGCTGCCGACCGCTCCGGGTGCCGCCCCGCTCAAGGCCGCCTCATTCGACGATTTGCAGACCTATCGGGAACGCGCGCTGAGACTGTTGTGTCTTTCCGGCCTGTCCGGCTTTCCGCAGATCACCCTGCCGCTGGGCCCGGTTGACGGCGCCCCGTTCGGCCTCTCGCTGCTCGGACCGAAAAACAGCGACCGGCAGCTGATGGCGCTTGCCGCGCGCATCCTTTCAGCCCACCAGAGGAGCGCATGACATGGATACGCTGACCCGCATGCGCGCCTTCATCGACGTTGTCGAGGCCGAAGGATTTTCGGCAGCGGCGCGCAAGATCGGCCGCTCCAAGGCGCTGCTGTCGAAATATGTGCGCGAGTTGGAGGACGAGCTCGGCGCGCTGCTGCTCAACCGCACCACCCGGCAGTTCTCGCTGACCGAGGCGGGCCACACCTATTACCGCCGCGCCTCGGAAATCGTCCGCGAGGTCGACAGCCTGGCCGATGCGGTGCGCGAATCCTCTGGCGACGTGCGCGGCAGGATCAAGCTGTCGGCGCCGCGCACCTTTGCCGATGCGCCGATCGGCCTATCGCTCATCGACTTCGCCAAGCAGCATCCCGACATCGTGCTCGACATTCATCTCGACGACCGCTTCGTCGATCTGGTCGAGGAAGGTTTCGATCTCGCCGTGCGCATTTCGCGGCTGGAAAGCTCCTCGCTGATCGCCAGGCGTCTGGCGCCGTTCTCGGTGCGGCTGTGCGCATCTCCCGAGCTGATCGCCAGGCACGGCATGCCGGCACGGCCGCAGGACCTTGGCCGCATGCCCTGCATCATCGACACCAATGGCCGCTGGCTGACCAACTGGCCGTTCAAGGGCGACAGCGGCGACACGGTGACCGTTTCGGTCTCAGGTCCGATCGAGGTCAACAGTCCGATGGCGGCAAGGGCGGCCGCCGTGGCGGGATTGGGATTTTCCGTCCTGCCGGATTTCATCGCAGCGCCCGATATCGAAAGTGGCCGGCTGGTGACCGTGCTGGATGACCGCATCCTGCCGGGTGGCGGCATTTTCGCCGTCTATCCGCACCGGCGCTATTTGCCTGCGAAAGTTCGCGTCTTTGTCGATTTCCTGGTGCAGTGGTTCAAGTCGATTGACAATGCATGAGCTTTTAGCCGCCCGGGGTCCCATTTTCGCCCGCTTTCTGGTAACTCTCGACAGTCACCGAAGTCGATGGAATCACCACCCAGAATGAACCTGAAGCGGCAAGCAATCATGATGGCTTCGGCCATGGCGGCGACTTTTGCCACGGTCGGGCCAGCCGACGTGCATCCCCACGTCTTCGCCGAGGCTCGCCTCGAAGTGATCCTCAGCCCGGATCACCAAAGCGTGAAGGCCTTGCGTCATGTCTGGCGCTTCGACGATTTGTTTTCGAGCACGGTGATGATGGAGTTCGACAAGAATTCCGACCTGAAGCTCGACGACAAGGAGCTGAAGGAAGTCGCCGACACCGTCCATGCTTCGCTGGCGGAGTTCAATTACTTCCAGCTCGTCACCGTCGACGGCAAGGATGAGGCGATGAGCCCGCCGCCGCAGCTGATGGCGAATTTCGACAACGACCAGCTCATTATCCTGTTCGAATCCGAACCCAAGGCGCCAACCAGGCTGGCCGGCAAGATCGATATCGGCGTCTATGACCCGACGTTCTACACGGCGATCGATTTCACCGAGGATGCCAATATGCAGGTCGCCGACTTGCCGTCGACATGCACGAGCAAGGTCGTTCGTCCGAACCCCGACGAGGCGATCGCCGCGAACCAGAAGAACCTGACGGACGCCTTCTTCAATGATCCGACAGGCACCGATATGAGCAAGATATTTGCGACCAAGCTTGAACTGAACTGTCAGCCAAAAGGATAATCCGGTGACGAAACCGTCCCTGCGTTTGGCTTTTGGCCTTTTGGCCGCCGCCCTTGTCATGACGCACGTCCTCGGCTCAGCCCACGCCCAGAGCTCGCTCGGCATCGGCACCAATGACGGGATGGCTCCCACCACCGGCCCGTTCGCCCAAATCCTGATGTGGATCAATCTGCGTCAGCAGGAATTCTACCGCGCGCTTGCCGGTGCGATGAAGGCGATGCGTGAGGACGGCAGCAAGCTGTGGCTGCTTATCGGCCTGTCCTTCGCCTACGGTATTTTCCATGCCGCCGGCCCCGGTCACGGTAAGGCGGTGATCTCGTCCTACATGGTCGCGAACGAAGTCGCGCTCAGGCGCGGCATCATGCTGTCCTTCGTCTCGGCCCTGTTGCAGGCGGTGACGGCGATCCTGGTGATGATGCTCGCCTACTTCGTCCTGCGCGGCACCACCATATCGATGACCGACGCGGCATGGTTCCTCGAAGTCACGAGTTTTGTCTTTGTCACCCTGTTCGGCGCCTGGCTTTTGTGGCGCAAGGCCGGCCCTGCCATCCTTCGTCTGTTCGGTGCGAACCCTGCCTATAGCCTTTCGGCGGCCCATGCCGGCCATTCGCAAACAGGCCATCCTGCACATGCGCATTCGGTGCATGCGCTTCACGCACATGGCCATGACGGCCACGATAACCATGATAGCCATGATAGCCATGATAGCCATGATAGCCATGATCATGGCGCACACGACCGTCGCCATGACCATGGCGGGCACCATCACCATGCGGCGGGCGATGTCTGCGAGACGTGCGGACATTCACACGCGCCCGACCCGGCGCTGCTTTCCGGCGACCGCTTCGACTGGCGCACTGCCTGGTCTGCGGTGGCCGCGGTCGGTATCCGGCCGTGCTCGGGCGCGCTGATCGTGCTGAGCTTTGCCATGCTCAACGGGCTGTGGTTCGGCGGCATCCTGTCGGTGCTGGCGATGGCACTCGGCACCGCGATCACCGTCTCGATCCTGGCGACGCTGGCGGTGACGGCCAAGAACTGGGCGGTGTATTTCGCTGGCGACGGCCGCATGGGCAACCGCATCCATTCAATCGTCGAGATCGGCGGCGCCGCCTTCGTCTTTTTGTTCGGGTTGCTGTTGTTGTCGGCGAGCCTGACGGCTGGTGGATAGCGCCTCGATCAGACGCGCGGCCTCAAGACTGACCCAGGAATTGTCGACCCTTGGCGCCGCCCCTCATCGCCCTGCCGGGCACTTCTCCCCGTATAGTGACGGGGAGAAGGGGCTGATCGCAACGCCGGCGCTACTTTTGCAGCGCTGGTGATTGGCAAAACCGTCGATGAGAGCGCCCCTCGCCCCGTTTACGGGGAGAGGATGCCGGCGGGCAGGTGAGGGGCAGCGCCGAGATCGGCACGTTGTGTGTTACCGCTGGCCCGAATATCGACACCTAACCCGCGATCTTCCCGTCCAACTCGTCCTCGATATGCGCGCGGATGATGTCGTCGAAGCTGGTTTCGGCGGCAAAGCCAAGCTCCCTCGACCGCCGCGCCTCGAACCGTGTCGGCCAGCCCTTGACGATCGCCCAGATCGTATCGTCGGGCTCCTCGCGGATCAGTTTCACCGCCTTGGCGCCGGCCATCCGTTCCAGGGCCTCGATCTGCTCGCCGACCGTGACGGCGACGCCGGGCATCGTCAGATTGCGGCGCGGCCCGACGGCGTCGCCGTCGATCGCTGCTGCGTGGATCAGAAAATTCACCGCCGAGCGCGGGCTGGCGTGGGTGTGTGCGACAGAGCGCGGCACCGGCAATATTGCTTCCCGGCCGTTCAACGGCTCGCGGATGATGCCGGAGAAAAAGCCTGAAGCCGCCTTGTTGGGCTTGCCCGGCCTGACGCAGATGGTCGGCAGCCTGATGCCGATGCCATCGAAGAAGCCGCGCCGCGTATAATCGGCGAGCAATGCTTCGCCCATCAGCTTCTGCGTGCCGTAGGAGGTCAACGGCGTCGGGTGGAATTCGTCTGATATAATGTCCGGAAACGGTGCGCCGAACACGGCGATCGACGACGTGAAGACGACGCGCGGCGCAAACCCCGCCAGTCTTATGGCATCGAACAGCGCCCTTGTGCCGTCGAGATTGACGCGATAGCCGAGATCGAAATTGGCCTCCGCCTCGCCCGACACGACGCCGGCGAGATGAAAGATCACGTCTGGGCGCGACGCGACCAGCCGTTCCATCGCGCTCGCCGCGGCGAGATCGCCTGTATGGATGGCGACGTCGACGCCATCCAGTGTCGGCGCCTGCGGCGGCACGATGTCGTGAAGGTCGAGCGCGGCGACCTTCCGGCCGCTGAGCGTTCCATCCTTCGCCAGCCGGGCGATGAGCTTGCGGCCGACCATGCCTGCCGCGCCGGTAATCAAAACACGCATATCAATGATCCTTTTTGCGCTGGCTGCGGCCACGCAACCAAAACACGACGAAAATGGCCACCATGAAGACAGCGGCAATAATAGCGGCAAGAATGGTCGACACGCGGCCGACCGCCAGCATCACGGTTGGCAAATAGTAGGCGGCGATGCCGAACAGCAGCAGCACCCACAGTGCGCCGATCGCCGCATTGCGCGTGTCACGATCCATCACGCGGCCCGGACACGGCGGGGATTCGTCAACTTCGTTACCATGCCATGGAACTCCTGGGATCAGTGATGGTGGCGATGATGCGGAGCCGCATCATGCGCATGGTCGTGCTCGCCATCATGCTTATCATCGGCGCAATGGCCGAATTCCGGTTCTACGGTGGCGTGGGCAATGCCATGCGCGGCAAGCCGCTTCTTGATGGCGCTGACCGCTTTGTGGGCATCGACGCCATCGTTGAGGCAAGCATGCAAGGTCGCCATGTTGCTTGACCCGTCAAGCGACCAGACATGCATGTGATGCACCTCGCGCACGCCGTTCACCGTCCCTTCTATGTCTCTGGCGATCAGGTCGCGATCGAGGCTCGCCGGCACGCCTTCGAGCAGGACATGGGCCGCTTCACGCATCAGCGACCAGGCGGTGGACAGGATCAGCAGCGAGACAAGGACGGACAGGATCGGATCGATAGGCGTCCAGCCGGTCGCCAGGATGATCAGCGCAGCGATGATCGCCGCCGCCGAGCCAAGCAGATCGCCGAGCACGTGCAGGATGGCACCGCGCATGTTCAGGCTGTCGCGGTCGCCGCCATGCAGCACGAAGAAGCAGCCGATATTGACCAGCAGGCCGGCGATCGCAACGACCAGCATCGGCCCGCCGAGCACGGGCGCAGGCGTCAGCAGGCGTTCCCAGGCCTCATAGATGATCCACAGCGCAATGGCGAAGATGGCGATGCCGTTGGTATAGGCGACCAGCGTCTTGACCCGGCCGAAACCGTAGGTGAGGCGAACCGTGGCCGGCCGGCCGGCCAGATGAAAAGCATACCAGGCAAGGCCGAGCGCGATACTGTCGGCAAGCATGTGGCCGGCATCCGCCAGCAGCGCCAGCGATCCCGTCAAGAGACCGCCAAGCGCTTCCACGACCATGAAGCCGGCGGTCAGGCAGGCCGCGATCAGCACGCGTTTCTTGTCGGTCGAGCCGTGCACATGACCGGCGCCGTGGCTGTGACCATGCCCTTGCGAACCATGCGCCATCTGCGAACTCCTGTCAGAGCTGATCCATCCCAGCAGAATCGGGAGGGAGGCTCTGTGTTCTTGTTTGACCATGATCTTTGCCCGAAAACTCGGCCTTCACTTTTCGGGATCGTGGTCCTGGATCATGGTCAGGCGCCGAACTCGGCGCGGAAATCCTCGAGCCGTCGCTTCTGCTGGCGGTCGCCGTCGAAATTGCCCGGATCGAGCCATGCCTCATAGGCTCTGCGCAGTGCCGGCCACTCCTTGTCAATGATCGAGTACCACGCGGTATCGCGGTTTTCGCCCTTGACCACAAGATGCTGGCGGAAAATGCCCTCGAACTTGAAGCCGAAACGCTCCGCCGCGCGCTTCGACGGCTCGTTGCGGTTGTTGCATTTCCATTCGTAGCGGCGATAGCCAAGCTCGTCGAAGATGTATTTCATGAACAGGAATTGCGCTTCCGTCGCCGCCGGCTTGCGCGAGATCAGCGGACCCCAATAGATGTTGCCGATCTCGATCACGCCATAGGCAGGGTCGATGCGCATCAGCGTCTGGCGTCCGGCGACCTTGCCGCTGGCCTTGTCGATGACGGTGAAGAACAGCGGGTCCTCGCTGGCTTCGGCCTTGTCCAGCCACGGCTGGAAGGCGCCGCGGGTCTGCGGCGGATAATCGGGCAGCCAAGCGAAGCGGCCGTCGACATCAGGCACCGACGACGCCTCGAACAGGCCGTCGCCATGGTTTTCGGAACTCAGCGGCTCAAGCCTGACAGTGCGCCCCTCCAGCACCTTGCGCTCCGGCCGCGGGCGCGGTTGCCAATTCTTGAGATTTTCCGACACCCAAAGCTCCAATCCGTTTGACTTTTGCGAAAGGACGCTCACAAAAACGCTCGCTCGGTGAAAGAACCACAGGGACGGGAAAAATGCTCCACACGATTTCGGCCTTCGATCGTCTCGGCGAGGAAAACGCCTTTGCGGTGCTGGCTCGTGCCACCGCGCTCGCCCATCAGGGCCGCGATATCGTCAATCTCGGCATCGGCCAGCCGGACTTCAAGACGCCGCAGCACATCGTCGAGGCCGCGATCAAGGCGCTGCGTGACGGCCACCACGGCTATACGCCGGCCAACGGCCTGCTGGCGACACGCGAGGCGGTGGTGCGCCGCACGCTGACCACAACCGGCGTCGAGGTGTCGCCCGAGGCGGTGATGATCCTGCCCGGCGGCAAGCCGACCATGTTCGCCGCTATCCTGATGTTCGGCGAACCGGGCGCCGAGATCCTCTATCCCGATCCCGGCTTTCCCATCTATCGCTCGATGATCGAGTTCACCGGTGCTGCTCCGATACCGGTGCCGATGCGCGAGGAGAACGGCTTTGCCTTCTCGGCGCAGGAGACGCTGGCGCTGATCACGCCGAAGACCAGGCTGCTCATCCTCAACTCGCCGGCCAACCCGACCGGCGGGGTCACCCCGCGCGCCGAGATCGAGAAGCTGGTCAAGGGGCTGGAAGCGCACCCGGACGTCGCCATCCTCTCCGACGAGATCTACGACGTGATGACCTATGACGGCGAGACGCACTTCTCGCTGCTCAATTTCCCCGAAATCCGCGACCGACTGATCGTGCTCAACGGCTGGTCGAAGACCTGGGCGATGACCGGCTGGCGCATGGGCTGGTCGATCTGGCCGAACGGCGACAAGGGCGCCCACCTCTACGACAAGGTGCGCAAGCTGGCGGTCAATTGCTGGTCCTGTGTCAATGCGCCGAGCCAGTATGCCGGCATCGCGGCCATCGACGGTCCGCAGGACGACGTCGACAAGATGATGCGCGCCTTCGACCGCCGCAGGAAGGTCGTGGTCGAAGGGCTGAACGCTTTGCCGGGCGTTTCCTGCATCACGCCGAAAGGCGCTTTCTATGCCTTCCCTAATGTCTCAAAAACTGGTTGGAAGGCCAAGAAGCTCGCCTCGGCTTTGCTTGAGGATGCCGGCGTGGCGCTGATCGGCGGACCTGATTTCGGCGTTCTCGGTGAAGGCTATATCAGGCTGTCCTACGCCAATTCCGAAGAGAACATCCTGCGCGCGCTGGAACGAATCAAGGCGTTTCTGGGCAAGTGAGGGCGGGTACGCGACCGACGAAAGGAGATGTCAGATGTTCTATGCCATCCTTGCCTATCACGTGGAAGAAGTGATCACGGCGCTGACGCCGGAGGAGGACGCGGCGCTGATGGCCGACCTGCTCAATATCCACGAACGGCTTTACCGGGATGGTAGCCTCGGCCCGGCGGCGCGGCTCGGGGCGACCCAAGACGCGTGCACCTTGCGCGGGCCGGGCGCCGGAATGGTCATTGACGGACCCTTCGCCGAGACCAAGGAGCAATTGTTGGGACTATACGTCGTCGACTGCGCCACGCGCGATGCCGCGATCGCGATTGCGCGCGACTTTCGCCGTGTCAATCCGACGGCCGTCTACGAAATCCGCCCTATTTCGCTATATCTTCCGGGCGTGCCGCTTTCGGTGACGCAGTCCTAAAGCGCATCGCGTTTGAAGGATGCGACGCGCTTTAGTTCTTGTTTTATGCATGTCGTTATCGCAAAACCGCTGCGCACTTTTGCGCGACATGCATTAGCCAAAATTGAACGCCGTCCGGCCGGGTCCCCCGGCGTTCGCCGGCCTTTCATCGTGCCAGTGGCACGATGAATTCGCTTACGCGAACCGGCCGCTCACCCTCGCCCGACATACGGCATCTTCGTCGCCATCACGGTCATGAACAGCACATTGGCGTCGAGCGGCAGGCTGGCCATATGGACGACGGCATTGGCGACCTGCTGGACATCCATCACCGCTTCGGCGGCGATGGAACCATTGGCTTGCGGTACTCCGACCGTCATCGCCTGCGCCATGTCGGTCAGGGCGTTGCCGATGTCGATCTGGCCGCAGGCGATGTCATAAGGCCGGCCGTCCAGCGCCAGCGTCTTGGTCAGCCCGGTAATGGCGTGCTTGGTCGCGGTATAGGGCACTGAGCCCGGACGCGGCGCGTAGGCAGACACCGAGCCGTTGTTGATGATGCGACCGCCCATCGGCTGCTGCCTGCGCATGGCGCCGAAGGCAGCGCGGGCGCACAGGAACGAGCCGGTGAGATTGACCCCGACAATTTCGTTCCACACCTCGACCGGGATCTCGTCGATCAATGTCGACTTGTAGCCCGCGCCGGCATTGTTGAAGAGCAGGTCGACACGACCGAAAGCCGCCGCCACCGTCTCGAACAGATCGTCGACCTGGTCGGCCTTGCTGATGTCGCAGGCGACCGCCAGCGCCTTGGCTTGTGTCGATCCGGCATCAGCGATTGCCTTGTCCAGCACCGGCTTGCGGCGTCCGCAGAACACCGTATTCCAGCCGGCCCTGAGCAGCGCCGTGGCGACGCTCTTGCCGATGCCCGTGCCGGCGCCAGTGACGATGGCTGTTTTGTAGTCTGTCATAACTGTCCTCCTATAGCGCCGCATGCCCGCAAGGACGCTATAGCACCATGATTTTGAGCAATTTTGAATTTGCGCATGATCGCTTCCAAAAATCGATTCCGATTTCGGCTCATGCGCTAACCGGCTGCGACAAAAAGGGCGGCCATTGGCGGCCGCCCTGATCTGAACCGGCTGGGAGGAGGAAAGCCGATCCGACTGCTTAAAATCATGCGCTTCCTGGGTAAACGAGACATTAACGCGAAAGCACGCCGGATTGCCGCTCTCCGCGGCCCTGAAGCCTACCAGCGCGAATTGGCGGTTGCCTTGCCCGATCCCGGCACCTCTGGCGCCGGCACTTTCGCCGCCGACACCGTCGCCTCGACATGGTCGAGCAGGGCATCCGGCAAGCTGAGGCGGCCGGCGAGCAGATCGAGATAGCCGCGTTCGGCACGTGTATTCGGATCGATGGCGAGGCGCGAGGCGGTGTAGAGCTCGAGCTTCTGGGCGTCGGTTTGGGCGCCGGCGACCAGCGTATCCAGGTCGAGCGGCCTTTCCAGTTCCGACAACAGGAATTTCTCCGCGTCGGAGTCGATGCCCGCGAGACTGAGCTTGCCGGCGATCTTTTGCCGTTCGTCGTCGTCGATATGGCCGTCGGCCTTCGCCGCCGAAATCATCGCGCGCACCAGCGTCAGCGTGAATTCGTCCTCGCCTTGCGGCGCCTGCGAGGGATGAAAGCTGGTGTCGGCGGGCGGCGGCAGCAATTCCGGTTCACCGGCAACTTGCGTTTCAGCCGGCGCCTTGCCGTTCTTGTAGTTCTGGTAGGCCTTGTAGGCGAGGCCGCCGACGACGGCCAGGCCGCCGAGCTTCACCGCCGTGCCGGCGACCTGACGGCCAGCGCCGGTTCCGAGCAGCACCGCGGCCAGCGCGCCAGCGGCCAGCGGATTGTCCTTGGCCATTTGCACCGCCTGGCCCCCTTTGTCGCGCACGGTCGATCCGGTTCCGGGAATTTGCGAGCCGAGCAGATCGTTGAGGAGCTTCTTGGGATCGAACATCAGTGCCTCCAGAATTGGCCGGCCGAAAGCGCCGGGCAGGTTTTCGGACGTTGAACAGGTAGGCCCCGCATATGGACATTACAATGACGGATGGGCGCTTTGCCGGCGACGGCACAAACGAGATGATGTCAGGATCTGCCTTGTCCAATGCGTTGGCCGAAAATCGGAATCGATTTTCGGAAAGCACGATTTTGATTCAAAGTGTTAGAGCGCACTTTGTGCGTCCAAGCCGACGCATGTCGCTTTAACGTCCAATGTGCGGAGCCCTGCCTTGCGCTTGCGCCAGCTCGACTTGGCGTTGACGCTCGGCGTAGCGGGCGCGATCCTCGTCGGAACGGGCATCGTAGCAATGCGGGCATGAGATGCCGGCGGCGTATTTCGACGACACCAGGTCCTGCCCGGTCAGCGGATGCCGGCAGGCGCGGCAAAGTTCGGCCTCACCCTCGACCAAGCCGTGCGACACCGAGACGCGTTCGTCGAAGACGAAGCACTCGCCCTGCCAGAGGCTTTGCTCGGCGGGCACCTCTTCGAGATATTTCAGGATACCGCCCTTGAGATGGAACACATCCTCGAAGCCGAGCGACTTCACATAGGCCGTTGCCTTCTCGCAGCGTATGCCGCCGGTGCAGAACATGGCCACCTTGCGGCCGACGAGTTCGGCTCGATGCTGCTCGACCCACGTCGGGAATTCGCGAAAGCTCGTTGTCGCGGGGTCGACCGCTCCCTTGAACGTGCCGATCGATACCTCGAATGCGTTGCGCGTGTCGATGACGATCGTGTCCACATCCGATATCAGCGCGTTCCAGTCGGCCGGTGCGACGTAGGTGCCGGCGCTTGCCGCCGGATCGAGATCCCCAACACCCATGGTGACGATCTCGCGCTTCAGCCGCACCTTCATGCGGTGAAACGGCATCTGCGCGGCGCTGCTGTACTTGACCTCGAGACCGGCGAGACCTTCGATGGATTCGAGATGATCGATGAGCGCGGCAATGTCAGCTTCGCTGCCGGCGACCGTGCCGTTGATGCCCTCATGCGCCAGCAGCAGCGTGCCCTTGATACCACGTCCGCAGCAAAAGGCGGCGAGCGGCGCGCGCAACGCCTCAAAGTCGTCGAGCCGGGCAAACCTGTAGAGCGCGGCAACGCGCAGGGGTTGATTGGGCAGTGTCATCGCCGAAGCCACTAAACGCTCATGAAAGCCGATTCAAGGCCGCCGCGCGGAGCAGCTTCTCCTTTGGTGGCCTTTGACGGCCGGTCTGACGGACTTGCCGGCAGCGCGTGACATCGCGACACGCCTCGCTTCGTGGACAGAAAACCGGCCTTCTGCTAACCGATTGAACGGATCAATACCGGAGAGACGACAAATGCCCAGCAAGACCGAAAAGCTCCTGTCGCTCCTCAACGGCCAACCGGTTATCCCGGTGCTCAAGATCGCCAATCTCGCCGATGCCGTGCCGCTGGCGCGCGCGCTGGCGCGCGGCGGCCTGCCGGCGATCGAGATCACGTTGCGGACCGCTGATGCGCTGGAGGCGATCCGGCTCGTGACAAGCGAGATCGAGGACGCCATCGTCGGCGCCGGCACCATTCTGGACGCCCGCCAGTTCGACGAGGCGGCGGCAGCCGGATCGAAGTTCATCGTCAGCCCCGGCATCACCCGCGAGCTTCTGGCGGTGGCGAAGGACAGCGACGTTCCGTTACTGCCCGGCGCCATCACGCCCGGTGAGATCATGGCCGCCCGCGAGGCAGGCCTGCGCTTCCTGAAATTCTTCCCGGCAGAACAGTCGGGCGGCATCGCCTCGCTCAAGGCATTCGCCTCGCCGCTCGCCGATGTCCAATTCTGCCCGACCGGCGGCATCACCGACAAGAACGCCAGCGACTATCTGAGCCTGCCCAACGTCATCTGCGTTGGCGGCTCCTGGGTGGCGCCGGACGATTTGGTCAAGGCCGGCAAATGGGACGAAATCGAAGCCCTGGCGCTCGCCGCGAGCAAGCTCGGGCGATAGAGACAGCTCTCACCCCAAGCAGACCAATGCATGCCGCGCAAAAGCATGCCTTCGGGCCTGACCCGAGGGCGTGCAGCGGTTTTGCGATAGCGACATGCATAAAAAAGCCGCGCGGTTGCCGGCGCGGCTTTTTTATTGGTTGGTCGATCCGCTACTCGGTCCTGAAGCGGGCGACCGACAGGAACTTGACGGCATTGCCGGTGAACCGGTTGGCGTCGGCCAACTGATCGTCCGCCTGGAAGCCCACGGTATAGACTTCGGTTGGCGGCGTGTGCACGATATTGTAGGCGAAGCGCTGCGCCGTCGTCGCGCTGGAGACGGTGGCGACATTCTCGCCGCTGTTCAACGCCCAGCGCGCCGCCGTCGGCTCGGCGGCGACTACCACGGACTTGGCACCAGGCTTCAGGTCACGGGCGGTTGCCCTGGCTGCCTTGCGGGTGGTCTTCACACCCGTGCCGATCGCCGCGGCCGGATCGGAGCCAGCTGGGCGGGCAAAGACAGCCTCGCGCGGCGATGCGGCATTGCCCTTCGCCAGTTCACCGAGGACCGCGCTTGGCTGGGAGAGCGAAGCGACCTGGTATTCGTCGGTTGCGCTGACCCGTTCGAGGACGGCTTTGACCGCGTCAGACTGGACTGCGGCAGACTGGACCTGGTCAGGCTGGGCCAATTCGGGCTGGGCCAGATCGGGCCGAGCCGACGGCAGCACCGAGAACACATCGGTAGCGGTCTTGCCGTGCCCGGCGGTATCCGCCAGCGCCAGAAGCACAGCCTTGTCCTGCGGCGCAAGGTCGGCCGCTGCAAGGTCGGCCGGCAACGAGTGATTGGGGCGCCAAGTCGGCAACGGAATGTTGTTGGCGGCAACCTGCGCCGCATCGGCGACAACGGACGGCTCGGCCATGCCGAAGGGAGCGTTCGCCGGCGCTTGCGCGGTCGTCACCGCCTGTTCGGTGGTGGCGGTGGCATCCGCCACGCCGAACGGAACGTTTTCGGGCGGCTGAGCGACATCGGCCTTCGGCCGCGGGGCGAAATCGGGCAGCGGCACGCTGCGCGCCGGCAGCGCCGCGATGATCGTTTCCGGCGTGTCCTCCTCCGGTTCCGGAGCAGGCGCATCGGCGATTGGCGGAATCTCGGCGCGCTTCGCATCCTCAGGCGACACGATGGCAATGCCCGGAAGCTTGCTGTTCCTGGCGGCCGGTGCCGGCTTGGCATTCGCCAGCTTCACGCTCGCCGCCTTCACATTGGTTGACTTCGGCGTTGGCGCGGCCACCACATCGGCGCTGTCATCGGTCTCGTCTTCACCGCCGCCGAAGAAAGCCGCCAGCAGACCGCCGGATCTTTTGGCGCCGCCACCTGCGCTGGCCATTTCGATGGCGGGAGCGCCGGCGCCCTTGCGCGCCTTGTACGAGGCGAGCGCCTGTGAATAGCCGGGCAACGGCTTGCCGTCGCTCGGCACATGCAGCGTCTTGCCGTTGGGGAACACGCGCGCCAGTTCCTGGCGGCTGATGCCAGGCCAGTGCCGCACATTGCCGACATCCATGTGGACAAAGGGCGAGCCGGACCTCGGATAATAACCGACGCCGCCACCCTGCATCCGCAGACCGATGTCGCGCAGTTTCTTCAGCGGCACGCCGGGAATGTAGAAGTCCATGGCCTTGCCGAGCGTATGCTGGCTTTTCTTGGCAACGCCCCTGCTGCGGCTGCGCAGCATCGAGTTCGTCGACGACGAGCGATAACCGCACACGACCTGGATATAGTCGCGGGCGCCGCTCTGCCGGTAAGCCTCCCAGACCAGGTCGAGCAGGCGCGGATCCATCTTGGTCGGCTCGTTGCGGCGCCAGTCGCGCAGGATGACGTTGATCTTTTTCAGACCCGCCTGATCGTAGCGGCCGCCGCGCTTGAAGACGATCTCCGCCTTCTCTTTGGTGTGCAGGTTGTAGAGTTTCAGCGAACGTGTCTGGGCGCTGGCGCCGGTCGCAGCCGCTGTAAGGAAGCCAAAGGCGAGAATCACCGCTGCCAGCCATCTCGGCCAGGCGCTCATGTGATAGTGCCGCCCGTTTGTGTGTCGTTCGACTTTGTTCAAATCAAAAGGCCTTGCAGGCTGCCGTTTGTCCCCGGATTTGACCAACGGATGCGGTGGTGTTCACATCCGAATATCGATCCTAATGGTTAATCATCGCTTATTGAAGCCGAAATGCGGTAACACCGTGGCGATATCCCGTCAAAAATATTGCACGGGGTTTCTTGGTAAACTGCTGGTTTAGATCATGTTTCTGGCTTTGCCTGAACACGATCTGTTACCAGACGCCTCAATGCGTGAATACTGCCGGCAAGCGCGTCGCCCGACCGCGTCACGCCCGATCGCGACTGTCGATTGTCCTGATGCCAGGTTGGCAAGCTGGTCCGGGCTTGCCTGTCAGGAAGCAAGCCGGTCGATACGGCCCGTTTCCGGATCGATGCCATATTCCTTGAGCTTCCTGTAGAGCGTCGAGCGGCCGATGCCGAGACGGCGGGCAACTTCGCTCATCTGGCCGTTATAATAGTCGATGGCGAGCTTGATCATTTCGAGTTCGACATCGGCCAGCGCCCGCACATTGCCGCGTTCGTCCAGCGCCCGCAGCGTGCCGAAGCGAGGCTGCGGCCTGGCCGGCGGATCGAGCTCGGCTACAGCGATGCCGTTATCCTCGCCAAGCGGCTCGGTGACCAAAGGCAACGCGGGCAACGCGCCATGCGCATCGAGGTTGACGGTGCCCTCGACCTGCGCCCGAATCTGCGGAAACTCCTCTTCCGTCAGCAGATCGCCTTCACAAAGCACCGAGGCCCGGAAGACGGCGTTTTCCAGCTGGCGGATATTTCCCGGCCAGTCGTAGGCCTGCAGCATGGCGAGCGCCGCGGCCGAAATGCCGTGCAGGCGATGACGTGGACCAGTGGGCGCGACCTTGTCCAGAAAATGCTCGACCAAATACGGAATGTCGTCGCGACGGTCGCGCAGCGGCGGCACGAAGATTGGATAGACGTTCAGGCGGTAGAACAGATCCTCGCGGAACTTGCCGTCCTTGACCTGCTGCAGAAGATTGCGGTGTGTCGCCGAGATCAGCCTGATGTCGACCCTGACGGTCGAACGCCCGCCGACCGGATCGACCTCACCGTCCTGCACGGCGCGCAGCAGCTTGACCTGCACGTCGAGCGGCAGGTCGCCGATCTCGTCGAGGAAGAGCGTGCCCGAATGCGCCTCGACGAACTTGCCGGTGTGTTTTTCGGTGGCGCCGGTGAACGAGCCCTTCTCGTGGCCGAACAGGATCGATTCGACCAGATTGTCGGGGATGGCGCCGCAATTGACGGTGACGAACGGTTTTGAGCGGCGATCGCCACTGCCCTGGATGGCGCGCGCCACCAACTCCTTGCCGACACCGGATTCGCCCTCGATAAGGATCGGGATGTTTGACGCGGCCGCCTTCTGGCCGAGACGGATCACCCGGTCCATCGCCGGGCTGTGCGTGATCATGTCCTTGAAGGTCAGGTGGCCGCCGCGCCGCCGCGACGTGCGCTTCACTTCCCCCTCGACCGCCTCGACTTTGAGCGCGTTGCCGATCGATGCCTGCAGCCTGTCGGGAGATGCCGGCTTGACGACGAAATCGAAAGCACCGTGACGCATGGCCGAAACGACGGTTTCGATGCCACCCTGGGCGGTTTGCACGATGACCGGAACCTGGATGCCGCGCTCACGCATCGCCTTCAGCACGCCGATGCCGTCAAGGCCCGGCATGACGAGGTCGAGGATGACCACCGACACGTCGCGCGCCTTGGGCCCGTCGAGCGCGTCGAGACCGGCCTCGCCGCCATCCGTGATGATCGCGCTATGGCCGAATTTCGTCACCGCCGCCTCGAGCAGCCTGCGCTGCACGGGATCGTCATCGACTATGAGTATGGAACCTGTCATGACTGGTTCAACGATGCTCGCCCAATATGCCCACCCCACTGTGCCCACCCAATGGGGAACCCTATGGATCATCCTGGCACAGGGTTCTAAATAAGATTTCAAAAAACCCGGTGAACGAATTGCTT
This sequence comes from Mesorhizobium sp. L48C026A00, assembly GCF_000502375.1. Taxonomy (NCBI): domain Bacteria; kingdom Pseudomonadati; phylum Pseudomonadota; class Alphaproteobacteria; order Hyphomicrobiales; family Phyllobacteriaceae; genus Mesorhizobium; species Mesorhizobium sp. L48C026A00. The sequence continues at coordinate 203,083 of NZ_AYWU01000004.1, forward strand.
AGGATTTGACCGGCTTTCTCATCCCCTTGATTCTTTGGCCCTTTGACAAACTGGAAAGTGTCGGCAATGAGCAAGGTTTTTAGTCGGCAGCTTGCGGCGGTGGCGTCCGGTCAGGGCGCGGCGGAGCTCGGTGATCTGCCGGAATGGGATCTCGCCGATCTCTATTCGGGCATGGGCGCCCCCGAGCTGAAACGCGACATCGCCAAGGCGCTCGCCGATGCCATCAGCTTCGAGAGCCGCTGGAAAGGCACGCTCGCCGCCGAGGCGGAGCGTGCCGACAGCGGCAGGCTGGGCGAGGCGCTTGCCGCCTATGAGGCGCTGGAGGAACTGATTGGCCGGATCGTCTCCTATGCGGGACTGATCTACGCCGGCAACACCGCGGATCCGCAGCGCGCCAAGCTCTATGGCGACATTCAGGAGAAGATGACCGACGCCAGCGCGCATCTTCTGTTTTTCGCGCTCGAACTGAATCTTGTCGACGATGCCGCGATCGAAACCGCGCTTGCTGCCGATCCTGCCTTCGCTCACTACCGGCCGTGGGTGCTTGATCTGCGCATGGACAAACCCTACCAGCTCGAAGATCGGGTCGAGCAGCTTCTCCACGAGAAGTCGATTACCGGACGCGGCGCCTGGAACCGCTTGTTCGACGAGACGATGACCGATCTGCGCTTCGACATCGATGGCGAAGAGCTGACCCTGGAGCCGGCGCTGAACTGCCTCCAACACGCCGATGGCGAGGTGCGCCGCCGGGCTTCTGAAGCGCTGGCCGCAACCTTCCGCAAGAATCTGCGCACGTTCACGCTGATCACCAACACGCTGGCCAAGGACAAGGAGATTTCCGACCGCTGGCGCGGCTTCGCCGACATCGCCGATTCGCGTCATCTCGCCAATCGCGTCGAGCGCAGCGTGGTGGATGCGCTGGCCTCAGCCGTTCGTGACGCTTACCCGCGCCTGTCACACCGCTACTACGCGATGAAGGCGCGCTGGCTCGGCATGGAAGTGATGAACCACTGGGACCGCAACGCGCCGTTGCCGGAAACCCCGCACGCGATCATCGGCTGGGACGAGGCCAAGAACACGGTGCTTTCCGCCTATCAGCGCTTTTCACCTGACATGGCGGAGATTGCCCGGGTTTTCTTCGACCGCAACTGGATCGACGCGCCGGTAAGGCCTGGCAAGTCGCCGGGCGCCTTCGCGCATCCGACAGTGCCGTCGGCGCATCCCTATGTCCTGCTCAACTACATGGGCAAGCCGCGCGACGTGATGACGCTGGCGCATGAGCTTGGCCACGGCGTGCATCAGGTGCTCGCCGCAAGCCAGGGCGCGCTGATGGCCTCGACGCCGCTGACACTGGCCGAGACGGCGTCCGTCTTCGGCGAGATGCTGACCTTCCGCTCGCTGCTGGACCAGACCACCGACAAGCGCGAGCGCAAGGCCATGCTTGCCCAGAAGGTCGAGGACATGATCAACACGGTCGTGCGCCAGATCGCTTTCTACGAGTTCGAGCGCAAGGTGCATGCCGAGCGCAAAAACGGCGAGTTGACATCGGACAGGCTCGGCCAGTTCTGGCTGGAGGTGCAGGCGGAAAGCCTCGGGCCGGCGATCAAGCTGCGCGAGGGTTACGAGGTCTTCTGGAGCTATATTCCACACTTCATCCATTCGCCTTTCTACGTCTACGCCTATGCGTTCGGCGACTGCCTGGTGAATTCGCTCTATGCGGTCTATCAGAATGCAGAGCGTGGCTTTCAGGACAAATATTTTGCCATGCTGCGCGCCGGCGGCACCAAGCATCATTCCGAGCTCCTGGCTCCCTTCGGTCTTGATGCCACCGATCCTGCTTTCTGGCAGATCGGCCTTGGCGTGATCGGCGGGCTGATCGACGAGCTCGAAGCTTTGGACAATTGACGCACAGCGCTGAACAGCCAGGTTCGACAGAACAGATTAGCCGCAATGCATATTGAAGGCCATTCTATTCTTTCCCTAAATATCTGTTCTTAAATAACTCTCCATGGAATTTTTCCGTTAGCTTTCCGGAAGCTGTATGATAGCGTCCCGCCTCAAGCTCAGTCGGGCGCGGCCAAATCTTCGGCCGGTCACGGCGCTTCGACGATTGCGACAGCGCCGTTGGCCATGGCAGGAAAGCCGGTCGCCGACAGCGCGATTTAAGCCGGCTGTTCCACGAGCAGCGGAGCCACCATTGAATGGTCCTTGTGCCAAGGTCCCAGGCCACGGCAGATGGATCGGACTGGAGAGAGACAATGGGCACTTTTTTCTACATGCTCCTGGCGTTCCTGGTAGGTGTGTTGGCTGGCTGGTTCATCTGGGGACGCCCGCGTGGCGATCTCGACAGCCTGCGCGGTGACATGGACCGCACCCGCAGCGAGCGCGACAGGCTGCGCGCCGACGCCGACCGCCTGACCCGTGAGCTGGAAGTATGCCGCGGCGCCCGCGGCGACCTGGAGCGGCAGTTGGGCGAGGCGCAAGGCACCAAGGCCGGTGCGACAAAGGCAGCAATCCCGGCACCGCCGGCATTGATGGCGACATCCGCGCCGGCCAACACGACGCCCGCCAACACGACGCCCGCTAAGACGACGCCGGCCAAGACCGGGCCGGCAAAGACCACGTCCAAGAAACCGGCGGCCGGGAAGGCGGCAGCCGCGCCGAAGGCCAGTGCATCGAAAGCGAGTCCGTCGCAGGCAAGTGCGCCAAAACCTCCCGCATCGAAAACCAGTGCTGCACCAAAGAGCGCTGCGCCAGCGGCAAAGAAAGCCGCGACAACAAAGGCGGCGGTGGGCAAAGCCAGCAATCTGCGCCGCCTGATCGGCATCGGTCCGGCCAACGAGCGATTGCTCCACGGGCTCGGAGTGACGACCTACGCGCAAATCGCCGCCTGGACGGCCGCCGACGTCAAGCGGATCGAGGAGACGTTGAACTTCGACGGCCGCATCGAGCGTGAGCGCTGGATCGAGCAGGCGAAACTGCTTGCCGCCGGCGATGAGGAGGAATTCGCGCGCCGCTTCCCGAACGCGGGGATCGGGAGCAACACCTGAATTGCCTGCCGGCATCGAGCACATAAGGGACCGGCGACGCCCGCGAGGTGCCGCCGGTTTGCTTTTGCACTAGCTGCGTTTGCGTCTTGAGACGCCGGTCTCTCGATTGCGCGCGATCGAGCCGCCATATAGAGCGATAGCTGGCGTCATCGATCGCAGCATCCGAGTCCCATGCCCCTGCCCTCTGCAATTTTTCGAAATGACGAGCGCGCTCATCAGCTCGTCTTCGACCAGCCGGCCGACATCATCGTGGCGCATGAGGCAGAGGATTTCCTGCCGGCGCTGGACATTGCGCAGGCCGCGCATGACGCCGGCAAATGGCTGGCCGGCTATTTCTCCTACGAGGCCGGCTACCTGCTCGAGCCGAAGCTCGTTCCGCTGCTGCCGGGAGGACGCCGCGCCCCGCTTGTCTGCCTGGGGATCTTCGACGCGCCTGTCGAACAGCCGGTCGCGCCCGGCGACGCGCCGTCGACCAACGGCCCGATCTTCAATGCGAGGGCCGCCTGGACTTCGGAAGACTATGCAAAACGCTTTGCGCGGCTCCACAATCACATTCGCAAAGGTGATTGCTATCAGGGCAATTTGACCTTTCCGGTTCATGCGCACTGGTCGGGCGATCCGCTGGCCGCCTTCGATGCGCTGACGGAGCGCCAGCCGGTGAAATACGGCGCGCTGATCGCACTCGGCGATCCGGTCGTCTTGTCGCGTTCGCCGGAACTGTTCTTCGAGATCGACGCCGCAGGCATGATCGAGACGCATCCGATGAAGGGCACCGCCCCGCGCGGCGCGACCAAGGCGGAGGACAAGCGGCTGAAGGCGTTCTTGCTCAATGACGAGAAGAACCAGGCTGAGAACCGGATGATCGTCGATCTCCTGCGCAACGACATTTCGCTGATCAGCGAAGTCGGCACGCTGGAGGTGCCGGAGCTTTTTCGCATCGAGAGCTACCCGACCGTCCACCAGATGGTGAGCCGCGTGCGGGCCAAGCTGTTGCCCGACCTCACCATCCGCCGGATATTCGCTGCGCTGTTTCCATGCGGATCGATCACCGGCGCCCCGAAAATCCGCGCCATGGAAATCCTGCACGATCTGGAAGCCACGCCGCGCGACGTCTATTGCGGCGCCATCGGCTGGATCGCGCCCGGCGGCACGATGCGCTTTTCGGTGGCGATCCGCACCATATCGCTCTTTTCCAGCGGCGAGGCCGTCTACAATGTCGGCGGCGGCGTCGTCTTCGATTCGACGGCCGAGGAGGAGTATCAGGAGTGCCTGCTGAAAGCGCGCTACGCGACGGGAACACCGCCGATTTCGAGCTGATCGAAACCATGCGCTGGCAGCCGGGCCAGGGCTTCCTCCGTTTCGACCGCCATTTGGCACGCCTTTATGGCTCGGCGGCAGAACTGGGTTTTGCCTGCGATCCGCAGAAGGTCGGCGAGATGCTCAAGAACGCCGTCGACCGGCCGGACATAGTCTTGCGTACACGCCTGGTCCTGTCGCGCAGCGGCAAGGTGACGGTCTCGGCGCTGCCTTATGAGCCGCACGCAGCCGACAAGGTCTGGAGGCTGCAACTGGCGCGGGTGCGGCTTGATTCAAGCGACACGCTGCTGCGCCACAAGACGAGCCGCCGGGACATCTATCAGCGGGCGCGCGCCGAATATCTGATCAGCCGGGCCGACGAGGTTCTCTTGGCCAACGAGCGCGGCGAACTCTGTGAGGGCACGATCACCAATCTGTTTGCCGATTTCGGCGACGGCGCGCTGGCAACACCGCGGCTCGATTGCGGCTTGCTGCCTGGTGTGTTGCGCGGCGAATTGCTGGACGAAGGCCGCGCCCGCGAAGCAATCTACAGCCTGGATGATCTGAAGTCGGCCAAAGCGCTGTTCGTCGGCAATTCACTGCGCGAACTGATCCCGGCACGGCTTGGCTGAAATTCACCCATTGCTGTGTCTCAACCATGGTTTCCCTTGCGAGTTGGAGAAGATGCGTCCGGCCCGAGAAGGAATGGGCAGGACGCGCGGCAGCCGCTTGGGAGGAGCGACTATTCGCCTTCGTGGGTCTGACCGGAGCCGCCGACGGAAACGATGTTGAAGGGCTTGCCTTCGACGGCAATGTCGCCGGTTTTCTCGAACGACGTCGCGTCAACGACATGCAGCACGCCTTGCAGGGGATCAGTGACCACGATCTTGTCGCCGGCGACCGCGACACGCGGCCTCGGATCGCTCCAGTGACCGTCCATCGAATAGGGGTCGGTCAGCTTGAGCGAGTTTGCGATCTCCCCCTTCACCACGTCGAGTTGGTGAAGCTGGCCGTCCTCGGTGAAGACGTAGGCGAATTTTGCACGAACGGGGTCGATCGCGAAATGCACGCGGCGCGTCGGAAGGTTGATCAGCCGGAATGCGTCGCTGTCGATCGTCGGATCGATCAGCACCACCTTGTCGGCGCCGTAGTTGCCGAGGAAATATTGCAGGCCTCGGCCGCCGATCAGCGTCGTCGTTTTGCCATCCGGCAGGCTGTCGGCATAGGGCAGATGACGGATCGCCGGGCTGCCGTCGCCATGGCTGACGACAAGCAGGCCGGTCGCGCAGGCGAAAGCCAGGATATTGCCGGAAGACGCCTCGCCGTGGAGGTCTGGGCAGGCGTGGATGCCGCCGATCGGCGCGCCGGCCTTGTCAGCGACCCTGATGCCGACCGGGAGTTCGTCCGGCTTCTCCCGGTTCGGCTCCGAAAGCAGGACATGGGAGCCATAGGCGACTGCGACGCCATGCTGCGGCGCGTCGGTCTTCACTTCCCTGAAATCCGGCTTGCCTTCCAGGACCGACTTCTCGGAGATGATGCGCGCGACACCCTCGCCGTCGAAAAAAACGGCGAAGTCTCCGTCATGCTCGACGAAATGCGACGGCTTCTTGCCTGTGATCTCGACGCCGGCAAGTTTTGGCGCTTCGACGTCGATGTCGCCGTGCTCGCCGTGGTCCTCGAAGGAAATGCCGCTCGCGATCCCGGCAACGACGCCGGCCGAGCCCTGCACGGCAAACACGGTCCTGCCGCTTTCGCTGCGATGGAGGGACGCCGGCCCTTTGATCTCAAGCGTGTCGAGCTTTTCGCCATCGATCGCATCGACTACGGTCACCTTCGGGTCCGCGTGATCCGAGATGAAGAGGCGCCATGCGGTCACCTCCTCGGCATGGGCAGCACTTGTTGATAGGGACACAAGCAGCGCGATAGCCGTGGCTGACGCCCAATTTATCGTCACAGTATTCTCCTTAATGTTATTACATACTCTTGGTGATCGATGAAGAGGCGGATTGCACCGCCTTTCCATCACAGGGCTGGCGGTCAGCTTCCGAGGATCGCGCCTTTGATCGTCGTGATGTTGTGCCGCATCATCTCGAGATAGGTCGCAGCCGGACCGTTCTTATCCGACAGGGCGTCGGAGTAGAGCTCACCGCCGACTTTCAGGCCCGTCTCGCTGGCGATCTGCTCGATCAGGCGCGGATTGGTGACGTTCTCCACGAAGATTGCCGAAGCCTTGTCTTGCCTGATCTGTTTGATCAGGGCCGCGACGTCGGAGGCTGACGCCTCGGATTCGGTGGAGACGCCCTCCGGTGCCAGGAATTTTATGCCGTATTCGTGTTCGAAATAGCCATAGGCGTCGTGGGAGGTGATGATCGTGCGCTTGTCCTCGGGGATCTCAGCTACGGCAGCTTTGATCTCCGCTTCCAGTGCCTCGAGCTGCTGGCCGTATGATTCGGCATTGGCCCGATAAGTGTCGCAGCCAGCTGCATCGGCGGCACAGAAGGCGTCGGCGATGTTCTTCACATAGAGTTCGGCATTGTGCACGGACTGCCATGCATGGGGATCGGACTCGCCGTGATGATGGTGCCCTTCCTCATGGCCCTCATCCGCCGCGGCGTGTTTTTCCCCGCCCTCGGCGGCTTGATCCTGATCGTGGTGACCTTCTTCCTCGGTCTTGCGCAACACCTCGGCGCCTTTGGTCAATTCCACGATCGGCGCCTTCGTCGCGCTCGCCTCGACGAGACGCTGGAGGAAGCCCTCGAACTGGAGGCCGTTGACCAGCACCACGTCGGCCGAACCGACAGTTGCCGCGTCGGCCGGCTTTGGTTCGTAGACATGGGCGTCACCATTCGGGCCGACCAGCGTGACGATGTCGACACGATCGCCGCCGACATTCTTGGCGAAATCGGCGATGATCGAGAAACTGGCGACAACCCTGAGGTTCTCGGCAGCGGCCACCGACGGAGCGATTGGCATCGATGTTATAGCGCCTATCACGGCGGCGAGTTTTAGCGTCCTGGACATTCGATCGACTCCTTTGTTCAAGCGGTTCGGGGGGAGATGCGCCGGACGCGTCGCGAGCAGCCGCGCGTCCCGGCAGAGATTAGAAGGCAATGTGGATCGTGCCCGCCGACAAATGATCGCCGGGCCGTACGATCCCATCGAGGCGCGCTGTTGCGGCCCAGCGGCGGGTCTTGAAGCGTCAGGTCTTGAAAGATCACGCAAGCAGCCATTCGATCCATCACCGCGGGAGCCATCGAAGTCAGCCCCGCTCTTGACGAGCCGTTATGTTATGTTATCACGCTCGTCAATCCAAAATGTTATACTATAACTGACGCCCGCCATTGTGCTCAAAACTGCCTGGAATACGAGGGAACAGCGGATGCCTGGACGCAACCAGCAGCTGGTACTCGACGCGCTGACGCGCTCCGAGAGGCCGATGGGGGCCTTTGAACTGCTTGGACTTCTTCGCCAGGAAGGGCTCCGCTCACCGCTACAGATCTATCGCGCTCTGGATCGGCTCGTCGAGCAGGGCCTGGTTCACCGGATCGAGAGCCTGAGCGCGTTTGCGCTCTGCGTCCACAGCGAATGCGGCACCCATGGGCGCGCCGCCTTTGCAATCTGCGCGAATTGCGGACGGGCAAGTGAGGTTCATGACCCGGCATTGGAGCGGGTGCTGCGCCTGATTGCCCGACGGCAGCGCTTCCAAACCAACTCGGCCACGGTGGAGCTTTCGGGTCTATGCGAGGCTTGCGCGCATTGAACAGGCGGTGGCCTTCCGTCTACGGGGCGATCCAATCCGCAACATCCGGAGACGACCATGCCTCTTGAAGCCTCCCAGAAAATGGCCGTCACGGTTCTTACCGGTTACCTCGGGGCCGGCAAGACGACGCTGCTCAACCGCATCCTGTCCGAACAGCACGGCAAGCGTTACGCCGTGATCGTCAACGAGTTCGGCGAGATTGGCATCGACAACGACTTCATCGTCGATACCGACGAAGAAGTCTTCGAGATGAACAACGGCTGCATCTGCTGCACGGTGCGCGGCGACCTGATCCGGATCATTGAGAGCTTGATGCGGCGCAGAGACCGTTTCGACGCCATCCTGATCGAGACGACCGGCCGTGCCGATCCCGCCCCCGTCGCCCAGACCTTCTTCGTCGACGACGATGTCAGGCAGAAGACGAAACTCGATTCGATCATCACCGTCGCCGATGCCAAGCATCTCCTCGGCGAGTTGGATCATGCCCACGAGGCGCAGGAGCAACTCGCCTTCGCCGATATCGTCATACTGAACAAGACCGATCTGGTGGCGCCGGCCGAACTCAAGGCAGTGGAGGCGCGCATTCGCAGGATCAACCCGACGGCTGCGATCAAGCATTCCATACGTTGCAACGTTCCACTCGACGAGGTTCTGGATCGCGGCGCGTTCGATCTGAACCGTGTCCTCGAAGTCGAACCGGACTTTGTCGACGCGGGCAACGACCATGTGCATGACGATCACGTCACCAGCTTCTCTCTCGTCACGGAAGCTTCGATCGATCCGCGCAAGTTCTTGCCGTGGATCCAGATGATCACACAGAAATTCGGCATCGACATGCTGCGCATGAAAGGCATCCTGGCGTTCGAGGGCGATGAACACCGCTTTGTCGTTCAGGCCGTCCACATGCTGCTCGAAGGCGATCACCAGCGCCCCTGGAAAGCGGGGGAGAAGCGCGTCAGCCGCCTGGTATTTATCGGCCGCAACCTGCCCAAAGGCCTGATTGAAGACGGCTTCCTTAAATGCCGCGCCGAAATGGACTCTCAGGTGGCGCTGAATGCATAGGTTCGGCAAGGCCGACGGCAGCGCGCCTTTATCGCATTTGTCTGGCCGAGCGCTTTCGTCTTCGGGACGGGATTGTATATGAACCGTCTCGCGAACCCACTCGCCCCCCGCGGGTTTGCCGTTCCGGAGAAGACCAGCCAGATCAAGCTCTGGGTTCGCAAGGCTTGCGGGCTCGATGACGATATCGTCGTGTTCGTCACGGAGCTGGCATGCCGCAAAGATGGCTGTCCCGACATCGAAACGGTGATCGGCATAGTGCGTCCCGGCGAGAAAATCGAGACGATCCAGCTTCGCAAGGCAATCGCCGATGTGACCTCGCACGATCTGCCGCGAGGGTGAATGGATCGGGATATGCGCAGGGTGTTCGGCCTCTCGACCGAAGCTGCGGCGCTTACCGAGTGTCACCGGGCTGTGGCCCGGATCCGGAACCATCGACGAGCCAATGCTCGCCGCATCTTCGGCCGCGCAACTGCTGGCGCTCGACTTTGCCAACGGCGACTACAAGGGAATGACGGCCGGCCGTCAGCGGCTGGTCGTCTCCTTAACCACATGACGAATGCGGCGTAGCTCGCGGCTTTTCGCTGGTTTATGACAATGATCTGTGGTTGTAGCGCGTGGCGGTCGGGCAAAAAAATGCTCCGCTTTGCGTCTGTTTGCCCGGCTTTTCAGCCTATCTGAGGGAGTAATCGATAAAATGGCGAATGAAAACTGGCCCGTTTACGGTGAGATCACCGGCCCTGTCGTGATGATCGGCTTCGGCTCGATCGGACGGGGAACGCTGCCGCTGATCGAGCGCCATTTCAAGTTCGACAAGTCGCACATGACGGTCATCGACCCACGCGATACCGACCGCAAGCTGCTCGACGAGCGCGACATCACCTTCATGCAGGATGCGGTGACCAGCAAGAACTACAAGAAGCTTTTGACGCCGCTGCTGACCAAAGGCGGTGGCCAGGGCTTTTGCGTCAACCTGTCGGTCGACACCGGCTCGGTGGATTTGATGCGGCTCTGTCGCAAGCTGGGTGTGCTTTACATCGACACCGTCGTCGAGCCATGGCTCGGCTTCTATTTCGACACCAAGGCCGACACTGGCAGCCGCACCAATTATGCGCTGCGCGAATCCATGATCGAAGAAAAGCGCGCGCACCCCGGCGGGGCGACCGCAATCTCCACCTGCGGCGCCAACCCAGGCATGGTCTCGTGGTTCGTCAAGCAGGCGCTGGTCAACCTCGCAACCGATCTTGGCCTCGAATTCTCCGAGCCCGCGCAGCACGATCGCGATGCTTGGGCCAGGCTGATGAAGAAGGCCGGCGTCAAGGGTATCCACATCGCCGAGCGCGACACACAGCGCACCAAGAAGCCGAAGCCGATGAACGTGTTCTGGAATACCTGGTCGGTCGAAGGCTTCATCTCGGAAGGGCTTCAACCGGCCGAGCTCGGCTGGGGCACGCATGAGACGTGGATGCCGAAGAACGGCAAGAAGCACAAGCATGGCTCGAAGGCCGCAATCTATCTGGAGCAGCCGGGCGCCAACACGCGTGTGCGCAGCTGGTGCCCGACGCCAGGCCCGCAATATGGCTTCCTGGTGACGCACAACGAGTCGATCTCGATCGCCGACTTCTTCACCCTGCGCGGCAAGAAGGGCAAGGTCCAATATCGCCCGACCTGCCACTACGCCTACCATCCCTGCAACGACGCCGTGCTGTCGCTGCATGAGATGTTCGGCGCCGCCGGCACCGCACAACCGGTGCATCACGTGCTCGATGAAAACGAACTGGTCGACGGTGTCGACGAACTCGGCGTGCTGCTCTACGGCCACGACAAGAACGCCTATTGGTACGGCTCGCAGCTGTCGTTGGCGGAGTCGCGCAAGCTGGCGCCTTATCAGAACGCCACGGGCATGCAGGTCACGTCGGCAGTGCTGGCGGGCATGGTCTGGGCGCTGGAAAATCCCGAGGCCGGCATCGTCGAGGCGGACGAGATGGACTACAGGCGCTGCCTGGAAGTGCAGTCGCCCTATCTCGGGCCGATCAAGGGCTACTACACCGACTGGACGCCGCTCGACAACCGCCCTGGGCTGTTCCCGGAAGACGTCGACAAAAACGACCCATGGCAATTCCGCAACATCCTCGTTCGATAGTTCAGCATCCCCGTTCGATAGCAATGTCTCACTGCCTTGCAATCGTCTGGAAATCGGGCGATTGAAGGAAGGCGGCCTGGAGCGACGTGCATCCATTTGGACGCACAAAGTACGCTCTAGCGGTTCGAGTGTACGCATCGTGCTTTCCGAAAAATCGCATCGATTTTCGGGCCAATGCGAGAGGAGAGGATCTTGATGATGACGATTGCGCGCAAATTGCTTTCGGCCGGCGTTGTCGCGGCCGCTGCCGCCTTGGCGGCGTGCACCACCGCCGGCCCGGGCGGGCCGCCATCGGCCACGCGGAGTCCGGTCGAAGGCTCATGGATCGACGCGCAGGGCACAGGCCTGTCGACCTTCGCCGGCGGCAGCTTCAAGACCGTCGCCACCGACACCGGCCAGAAGCTTGCCGACGGCAGTTACGCCATGACCGGCGGCACCTCGGTCCAAATCCAGGGCACTTCGCTGATCCGCCAGACGCCGATCAGCTTCAACTGCTTGTTGATCTCCACCTCGCAGCTTAACTGCACCAGCGTGAGCGGGCAGAACTTTGTGCTGACGCGACGCACCTGAGCCCATACTGAACTGCTTTTGCAAAGGACGGCGGGTTGAGGCCGCCGTCTTTTTGTGCCGGCAAAGCTGGGCCCGATTCCGCTTGCATCGGCTAAAACGCGATGTGAACATGGGCGAAAAGCCGGCTGTTATGTGCCAGTCGAGCGAGGGCGTTAAACACGTCATCCGGGAGACGAAGATGAAGAAGATCGCCGCCATTGCCGCCCTGTCGGCGTCTACGCTTGGCCTGTCGACCGGCATGTCCTTTGCCGACTACACGCTGAACATCCTGCACATCAACGACTGGCACAGCCGCATCGAAAGCAACAACAAATATGAATCGACCTGCTCGGCCGAAGAGGAGACCAAGGGCGAGTGCACCGGCGGCGCGGCGCGGCTGATCACGGCGATCGCCCAGCAGCGGAAGAAGCTGGAAGGCCAGAACGTGCTGCTGCTCAGCGCCGGCGATAATTTCCAGGGTTCGCTGTTCTACACGACCTACAAGGGCAAGACCGAAGGCGAATTCCTCAACCAGATGAAATTCGACGCCTTGGCGGTCGGCAATCACGAGTTTGACGACGGCGAGGCGGCGCTGGCGCCGTTCCTGGATATGATCAAGTTTCCGGTGCTCGGCGCCAATGTGAAGGCCAACGCGCAATCCAAGCTCGGTGACCGCGTGAAACCGTCTGTTGTGATCGAGGTCGGCGGCCAGAAGATCGGCGTCGTCGGCGCGGTCACCAACGACACGCCGGAGCTCGCTTCGCCAGGCCCTAACGTCACGATCGAGGACGACGTCAAGTTGATCACGTCAGAGGTCGAGAGGCTGAAGGGAGAAGGCGTCAACAAGATCATCGCGGTCACCCATATTGGTTACAAGCGCGAGCGTGACGTCATCGCCAAGATCCCGGGTGTCGACGTGGTGGTTGGCGGCCACAGCCATTCGCTGCTGTCCAACACCGACCCCAAGGCTGAAGGCCCCTACCCGACGATGGTCGACAATCCGGACGGCTACAAGGTGCCAGTCGTCCAGGCGGCGTCCTATTCGAAATATCTCGGCGAGTTCAAGGTCGTGTTCGACGACAACGGTGTCGTCAAGCAGGCCAGCGGCGACCCGATCTACCTCGACAAATCGATCACGCCAGACCCCGCCGTGCTTGCCCGCATCAAGGAGTTCGGCGCGCCGATCGAGGCGTTGAAGAACCAGGAGGTCGCCGAGACCACCAAGGCGATCGACGGCAGCCGTGAGAACTGCCGCACCCGCGAGTGCGAGATGGGCAATCTCGTCTCCGATGCCGTCCTCGACCGCGTCAAGGACCAGGGTGTCGAGATCGTCATCACGAATGGCGGCGGTCTGCGCGCTTCGATCGACCAGGGCACCGTCACCATGGGCGAGGTGCTGAACGTGCTGCCGTTCCAGAACACAGTGGCGACCTTCCAGATTTCCGGCAAGGATCTGGTTGCCGGGCTGGAGAACGGTCTCAGCCAGATCGAGGACGGCGCCGGCCGCTTCCCCCAGGTTGCCGGCCTGAAGTATTCATTCGACAAATCGGCCACCGCGAATGCCGGGCGCGTCAAGTCGGTCGAGGTCATGCAAGGCGGCGGGTGGACGCCGATCAATCCGGACAAGGATTACCTGGTCGCCACCAACAACTATGTGCGCCAGGGTGGCGACGGCTACAAGGTGTTCGCCGACAAGGCCAAGAACGCCTACGATTACGGTCCGGGCCTCGAACAGGTGGTCGCCGATTATCTCGGCGCGCATCGGCCCTATACGCCGAAGCTCGAGGGCCGCATCACCGAAATCACGGCCGCCGCCGCGGCGGAACCGGCCCAGCAGCCGGCTCAGGAATCGGCGAAGCCGGCCGAGGCTCCCGCTCCGGCCGAGCCCGCAAAACCGGCAGAAACGGCTCCAGCCGCGACTGCGAAGCCGGCGATGCCCGAACCGCCGGCCGGTTCGGACGATATTGCCACGACACCGCCAGCCGTGCCGACGGAACCCGCCCCGGCAGCGCCGGCACCAGCGGAGGCTGCGCCTGCCGAGCCGGCAAAGCCGGCCGAAAGCAGCCATGTGATCGTTGCCGGCGACACCTATTGGGATTTGGCGGAAAAGGCCTACGGCGATGGCGCCAGGTGGAAAACGATCTCCGACGCCAACCAGGACTACGAGCCGCGCCGCCTTCCCGTCGGCGCAACCTTGACCATCCCGGCCGCAAACTGAATTCTTCTGTCATTGTTGGAAAACCCGTCCGGCAAACCGGGCGGGTTTTTTTGCTTTCGCCTCCCAAGCTTAGATAAGGTGCGGCCAGACGCTGCATTGAAAACCGGCGCGGCATCGCTAGTTTCGCGCGGTGTCCGGAGATCCTTTATGACGCCTTCCAACCCTGCCGATCCAAAGGCCGCGACGGTCCTCGACCCGCTGCCGGCAAGACAGCCGCCGGTCGGGGCGGGCAGGATCGGCGTCATGCTGGTTAATCTCGGCACTCCCGACGGCACGGAATTCAAGCCGATGTGGCGCTATCTCAGAGAGTTCCTGTCCGATCCGCGCGTCATCGAACTCAACAAGGCGATCTGGTACCCGATCCTCTACGGGCTGGTTCTCACCACACGGCCGAAGAAGTCGGGCGCCAACTATGCCAGGATCTGGAACCGGCAGCGTGACGAGTCGCCGCTGCGCACCTACACCCGCGCTCAGAGCGAAAAGCTGACCGAGGCGCTGCGCGACCTGCCCGGCGTCAGCGTCGACTGGGCAATGCGTTACGGCAATCCTTCGACCGAGAGCGTCGCCAACGGGCTGGTCGCGCAGGGCTGCGACCGCATTCTGACATTTCCGCTTTATCCGCAATATTCCGCGACCACGACCGCCACCGCCAACGACCAGTTGTTTCGCGCGCTGATGAAGATGCGCCGCGCCCCGGCGATCCGCAGCGTGCCGCCCTACTATGCCGAACCGGTCTATATCGAAGCGCTCGCCCGTTCGATCGAGCGCCATCTGGCGAGCCTCGATTTCGAGCCGGAAATGGTCATCGCCTCCTACCACGGCATTCCAAAACCCTATTCCGACAAGGGCGATCCCTATCAGGCCCATTGCCTGGAGACGACCCGGCTGCTGCGGGAAAAGCTCGGCTGGGATGAGAAGAAGCTGATCACCACGTTCCAGTCGCGCTTCGGCGCGCAGGAGTGGCTGCAGCCTTACACCGACAAGACGGTCGAGAAACTGCCCGGAGAAGGCGTGAGATCGATCGCCATCGTCAATCCGGGCTTTTCTGTCGACTGCATCGAGACGCTGGACGAGATCGGCAGGGAGGCGGCCGAGACCTTCCATCATGCCGGCGGCGAAAAGTTCGCGCATATTCCCTGCCTCAACGACAGTGCCGAGGGCATGGCGGTGATCGAGGCGATGGTGCGGCGCGAGCTGTCGGGTTGGGTGTGAAGCCGATACAGTCGAGCGCCGGCAACCGGCTTTCTATGCACCGGTTATCCACTATCACCTGATTGTAACGTTCCTGAAACACACTTAAGTGTTTGGTGAAGTCGGTCGCGTTGAAACATTTCCGTGGCCGGCATCTGAGGGAGAGCCAAATGGATTTCAGTGGTTTCGATATCGCGCTTCTTGTTCTTGTCGCTCTTGTCGTGCTCGTGCTTTTCAAAGGCATCCGGACAATCCCGCAAGGCTACAATTACACCGTCGAACGCTTTGGCCGTTATACCAGGACATTGAGCCCCGGCCTCAACCTCATCGTGCCGTTCGTTGACCGCATCGGCTCCAAATTGAACATGATGGAGCAGGTGCTCGACGTCCCGACGCAGGAGATCATCACCCGCGACAACGCCACCGTCGCCGTCGACGGCGTCGCCTTCTACCAGGTGCTCAACGCGGCGCAGGCCGCCTACCAGGTCGCCGGTCTGGAGAACGCCATCCTCAACCTGACGATGACCAACATCCGTACCGTGATGGGGTCGATGGACCTCGACGAGCTGCTGTCGAACCGCGACGCCATCAACGAACGCCTGCTGCGCGTCGTCGACGAGGCGGCGCATCCTTGGGGCA
The DNA here is from genome assembly GCF_000502375.1 of Mesorhizobium sp. L48C026A00. Taxonomy (NCBI): domain Bacteria; kingdom Pseudomonadati; phylum Pseudomonadota; class Alphaproteobacteria; order Hyphomicrobiales; family Phyllobacteriaceae; genus Mesorhizobium; species Mesorhizobium sp. L48C026A00. The sequence continues at coordinate 218,988 of NZ_AYWU01000004.1, forward strand.
TCAAGATCACCCGCGTCGAGATTAAGGACATCAATCCACCGGCCAATCTCGTCGAATCGATGGGGCGCCAGATGATGGCCGAGCGCAACAAGCGCGCGCAGATCCTCGACGCCGAAGGCCTCAAGCAGTCACAGATCCTGGAAGCCGAGGGCCGCAAGGAAGCCGCCTTCCGCGACGCCGAGGCGCGCGAACGCTCGGCCGAGGCCGAGGCCCGCGCCACGCAAGTGGTGTCGGAAGCGATCGCCAAGGGCGACGTGCAGGCGCTCAACTACTTCGTTGCGCTGAAATACACCGAAGCACTGACCAGGATCGGCTCCGCCACAAACAGTAAGGTCGTGCTGATGCCTATGGAAGCTTCGTCATTGATCGGCACGCTCGGCGGCATCGGCGCGATCGCCAAGGAAGTTTTCGGCAGCGAGGGCACTGCCGGCAGCACGCGGCAGGCTGCACGCCCGCCCGTGGTTCGTCCCAGCGAGACCTGAGGCCATGTTCGAACGCATCATTTCCGAACTCGGCCCCTGGGTTTGGATGGTTCTCGGCTTCGTCCTCCTGGTGATGGAGGTCATCGCACCGGGCATATTCATGCTGTGGATCGGCATCGCCGCGCTGCTGATCGGCGTGGTGTCCCTGCTCATCTGGGACGCGGACTTCTGGACCTGGCAGATCCAGGTTCTCGCCTTCCTGGCGATGTCGCTGGTTTCAACCTATGTCGGCAAGAGACTGGTGGGTGGGCGCGATGATGGCACCGATCAGCCACTGCTCAACCGCCGCGGCGCACAGATGATCGGCAGGATGGCCACCCTGGACGAGCCGATCAGGGACGGCCGCGGCCGCATAAAGCTGGGCGACACGCTATGGCGCATCTCCGGCCCCGACCTGCCGGCCGGCACGCAGGTGCGCGTGACGGGCGCGGCCGACGCCGATCTGGAACTGACGGTCGAGGCGGTCCTGGACTGATCCGACCATCTCGGCGGGCGACTTTTCAAACAGGCCTGATGTCTCTCAGAGACTGTTTCGATTCGCTCTGGCGAGCTCAGGCCGCGCCGATGCGCAGCAGATCGTGCAGATGGACAAGTCCGACCGGCCGTCTGCCTTCGACAACCATCAGGCTGGAGATGGTCGAACTGTTGATCGTCTGCAGCGCGGTCGCCACCAGCGTATCCGGTCCGGCCGTCTTCGGCTCCTTGGTCATGACCTGATCGACGCTCATCGCCAGAAGATTGCTGCCGATGTGGCGCCTGATGTCGCCGTCGGTGATGATGCCGATCAGCGCACCATCCGCAGCGGTTATCGCCACACAGCCAAACCCCTTGCGCGACAATTCGAGGATCGCTTCTTGCATTCCAGTGCCGGAAGGCACCAGCGGCAGCCTGTCGCCGACATGCATGATCTCGCGGATCTGCGTCAGATTGGCGCCAAGTTGCCCACCGGGATGGAAGGTGCGGAAATGATCCGGCGTGAAGCCGCGCGCTTCGAGCAGCGCGATGGCCAGTGCATCGCCGATCACCAGTTGCAGCAGCGTCGATGTCGTCGGCGCCAGGCCGTGCGGGCAGGCTTCCGATGCACGCGGCAGCAAAAGCACCACATCGGCCGCCCGCGCCAGCGCCGATCGCTCTCCGGCAGTGACTGCGATCAGCGGAATCGAGAAGCGCCTGGAATAGGCGATGATGCCCTTGAGCTCGCGGCTCTCGCCCGACCACGATATGGCGATGATGGCGTCGTCCCTGGCGATCATGCCGAGGTCGCCATGATTGGCTTCGGCAGAATGGACGAAGAAAGCCGGCGTGCCGGTCGAGGCGAGCGTCGCCGCGATCTTTGAGCCGATATGGCCGCTCTTGCCGACGCCGGTGACGATGACGCGGCCAGCGATATGCGACACAATATCGACGGCGCGCGCGAACGGTTCGGTCAATCCGTTTTCGAGCGCGGCCGCCAGCGCCGCGACACCGGCCTGCTCGGTCGCTACCGTTCTAAGCGCCGAGGCGATCGAAGCCTGCCCATCGAGCCGCTTCTTGTCTGGGGATCCCGCATGCATGGCTGATGCGATTAGCGCTTTGCTGCGCGCCTGTCCAACGGAATTGCCATCCGTCAGCCGTCAAGTGGGCTTTGATCGACCGCCGCCTCAACCCGACGTTAACCATCCCCGTTTACGGTTCGGTAAGTATGGCGCGTGTGCGCCGCGCAAGCAGTGGTAGCGATGTCCGGGGCCCCGCCTGAAAAGAAAAGAAGACGAAACGGCAAGGCGATCTGCGCCTTGCTGCTGGCGACCAGCGTCTTCGCCTTGCTGCGGCCTGCGCAGCCTTATGCCCAGGTAACCGAGCTGCGCGGCGAGGTTTCGGAATCGGCGATTCTGGACGACCAGCAGCGCAAAACCAGGCAATTGAGCATCGCCCAGGATCAGACGGCGCAGGCCGGTGCAACCACCCAGAGCACTGCGCCGACGCCCGCCTATCAGCCGGCCAGCCCGGGCGCCGTGCAGGACGACGACGCGGCACCCGCGACCGGAAGCATTTTTGATCCGCCGGAAGCAACCGACGATCCGTTTGTGGACGCCCCCGTTCCCGTCCCGCCGCGCCGGCCATCGAGCGCAACCCAGGGCGCAGCCGATCAGGACGAAGCCGCCGAGACACAGGCCGCCACCGCGGCGACGGCCCCGACGGATAACGAGGACACCGCCGAGACGGACCCAATCAATTCCCGTGCCGTGACTATCGATTCCGCCGACAGGCAGCAACTCGATCCGGGCGCCGAGCGCGCCGAAGCCATCGAAGGCCGGGACAGGAGGGCCGAGGACGATCCGTTCGCCGCCACCGGTATCAAACTCGGCTCCTTCGTGATCAGGCCGACGCTCGAGCAAGGCCTGAAGGCCTCATCGAATGCCGATTCAAGCAGCGAAGGAAAGCCGGCCCTGCTGTCGGAAACGACGCTGCGCTTCAACGCGATCTCCGACTGGCGGGAGAATTCGGCTATCGTCGACGGCTACGGGACCTTTCTCAAGACCCTATCGGGCGACGAGGTTGAGGAGGCGCGCGGCCGTGTCGAAGGCACGCTCAATGTCGACTTCGACAACGATCTGCGCGCTATCGCCAAGCTCGGTTACGAGGCGGCGCCGGAATCGGCTTCCTCGCCGGTCGTCATCGAAGGCACCGCCGAGCAGCCGGTGCGCCAGACCATTGATGGCAGCCTGGCGGTCGAGAAGGATGCCGGCAAGATGCGCTTCGCCCTGACCGGCGCAGTCGAACACGACATCTACGGCGACGCCAGGCTTTCGACGGGCGGAACGCTGTCGCAGAAAGACCGCGATTCGACGCTCTATACCGCCACCTTGCGCACCGGCTATGAGATTTCGCCCGCCATCACCCCTTTCACCGAGGTCGAAATCGGCCGCCGGGTCTATGATTTGCGGGTCGACAGCAATGGTTTCGAACGATCCTCGACGCGGCTTGGGGTTCGGGCCGGCGCCGAGCTCGACCTCGGCGAGAAGCTTGCCGGCGAGTTCTCGGCCGGCTGGCTGCGCGAGGCGATCGACGATGACCGCCTGCCGGCAATTTCGGGCGCCACGGTGAACGCCGACCTCAGATGGTCGCCGCAACGCGGCACCACGATCGGCCTCACCGGGCAGACGATCGTCGAGGGCACGACAACCGCCGACGAAAGCGGCACCATCCTTTACTCCGGCCTCCTCACCGCCGAGCGGGAAATCCGTGCCAACCTGATCGGCAACGCAGCTCTCGGCGTAGACTGGCGCGACTACATCGGGTCGGACGGCCAGGATCTGACGCTGAGCGCCGAGGCCGGACTGACATGGTGGCTGAACCGATATGCCGGACTGACCACCCGCGCCAGAACTGAAAAACAGACCAGCAACATCGAGGGCCGCGACTACACCGCCCACAGCATCTTTGTCGGGGTGACGCTGCAGCCGTAAACCAAGCCGCCGCGCACCCTCGGTTCAGGCCCGAGGGCATGCTTTTGCGCGCATGCATTAGCCCGGGGGTTAGAACGCCGCGCCCCGCTGCTCTGACGGTTTCATCTCGTCGAGAAGCTTGCTGATAACGCCCGCCATGCGTCCGTTCATGTCGCTGCGCCACAGCGCGAAGGCGACGTTGGCCTCGACAAAGCCTTCCGGCGATCCGCAATCGAAGGTGCGCCCTCGGTAGTGGCAGCCATAGAAGGGCTGCTGCTTCTCCAGCTTCAGCATCGCATCGGTGAGTTGTATCTCGTTGCCGGCGCCCTTCTCCTGGCCTTCGAGTATCCCAAATATCTCCGGCTGCAGGATGTAGCGCCCGTTGATGTATAGGTTGGAGGGTGCCGTGCCGGTCTTCGGCTTTTCCACCATGCCGGTAATGCGGAAACCGTGATGCGTATCCTCGCCGCGGCCGACGATGCCGTATTTATGGGCCTCGGCGGGGTCGCATTCCTGAACCGCGACGATGTTGTTGCCGGTCTCGGCATAAAGCTCGACCATCTCCTTCATGCAGCTTTTTTCGGACTGCATGATCATATCGGGCAAAAGCAGCGCGAAGGGCTCGTCGCCGACCAGCTCGCGGGCACACCAGACGGCATGGCCAAGGCCAAGCGGCACCTGCTGGCGGGTGAAGCTGGTCTGCCCTGGCGAAGGTTGCAGCCGCTGCAGGCGGGCGAGCTCGTCGTCCTTGCCGCGTTGGGCAAGCGTGTCATAGAGTTCGAACTGAACGTCGAAATGGTCCTCGATGACCGCCTTGTTGCGTCCGGTCACGAAGATGAAATGCTCGATGCCGGCTTCGCGTGCCTCGTCGACCACATACTGGATGACAGGCCTGTCGACGACGGTCAGCATTTCCTTGGGTATGGCCTTGGTGGCCGGGAGGAAACGCGTGCCGAGGCCAGCGACCGGGAAAACTGCCTTGCGAACTCTCTTCATGCTGTCAAATATCCGCTTCTAAGGCTGTTCGGCAATCCCGCTTCAAGACATTTTCGTGCCGGAATCTGGGATTATGGAACGGCTGGTCAGAAAAAATCTGTAGTCCGTAAAGCACCAACCCGCCTTTTCGTTCCCAACGGCACCTATGGTAAACTAAATGCTAACCGGGTTAGGCGATGAATGATCTTCCTGTGATGAAGAAGGAGGAAAAGATGTCCGTTCGCGACGCCGCAAAGCGCTTCACCAGCATCGTTGCGGCCGCCAGCCTTTCGCTTGCCTTGCTGATGCCCACCGGATCGGCTTTTGCCGACGCCGGTTTCCGGCAATGGGTGGCGAGCTTCCGCGCCACCGCGGTGCGGAGCGGCGTTTCCGGCGCCGTTTACGACCGCGCATTCGAGGGCATCAGCGATGCCGACCCGGTCGTGCTGGAAAAAGCGCGTTATCAACCCGAATTCACCGCGCCCGCCTGGGACTATTTCGACAACCGCGTCCATGACCAGTCGGTCGCTGTTGGCAAGCAGATGGCCAGGAAGTGGAAGCCGTGGCTGGACAGGATCGAGGCAAGATACGGCGTCGACCGTCACATCCTGCTGGCGATCTGGTCGATGGAATCGAACTACGGCGAAATCCTCAAGCGCGACGATGTCATGCGCAATGTCGTGCGTTCACTGGCAACGCTTGGCTTTGCTGATTCGAGACGATCGAAGTTTGCCCGCACACAGTTGATCGCGGCGCTGAAGATCCTGCAAAGGGGCGACATCGATAAAAGCCACCTCAGTGGCTCATGGGCCGGCGCCATGGGCCATACCCAGTTCATTCCCACCAGCTACCAGGCCTATGCGGTCGACATGGACGGCGACGGCAAGCGCGACATCTGGAATTCGATTCCCGATGCATTGGCAACGGCCGCCAATCTGCTCAGGAAGAACGGCTGGCAGGCCGGCAAGACCTGGGGCTATGAAGTCAGCCTTCCCGACGGAAAGAAGTTCCCGGCCGGATCGAAGTCGTTGTCGCAATGGCAAGCGCTGGGTGTCACGCGTGCCAACGGCAAGCCGTTCAAGAGTGCGGAGAAGGCCACGCTGAAGGTGCCAGGCGGCCACGGCGGCCCGGCTTTCCTGATGGTCAAGAATTTTTCGGTCATCAAGCGTTACAACAATGCCGACAAATACGCGGTTGCCGTTGGCCTTCTTGCCGACGAAATCGCCGGTTATGGTGGGCTTGTGCAGGACTGGAAGCGGCCTTTCACGAAGCTCTCCTTCGAGGAGAGGCAGGAGCTTCAGCAATGGCTTTCCCAGTACGGCTACTATGACGGCAAGTTCGACGGCAAGATCGGCGAGGGATCGAAAGCCGCCATCATGGCCTTTCAGGCGAAGGCTGGCTTGACCCAGGACGGACATCCGAGCATGGAAGTGCTCAAATGGCTCAGGCAGAACTAGCTTCGCATAGGGCAGACCCGGAGCATCGGACCGAAACCGGTTTTGAGGAAATCCGATGCTCAACTTAAGGTAGAGCGGCGGCACGGTTGTATCAGAGTCCGGCGCTCTTTAGGGATGGAGACGGTAATTGGTTTCGGCTGCGCGTATCCGTGTGATCCTTCGTCGCGTGCCGATCCTGATTCTGGCTATTGCCGTCCTGGCCGTCGGCGCTGCCGCCGTCTTTCACACGCCGGCCGTGGCGCAGGAAGAACAAAGGCGTGGCTGGTCGCTGCGCGACCTGTTGTTTCTGCGCCGAAGCGAGCGGGTGGAACCGCCGCGACTGATTGAGCCGCGACGGATTCAGAGGATCGGGCCACGGAAGCCAAAAGTCAGAAAGTCGCGTGCCGCGCCGCGCCGGCCGGCTGAGCCGGCAGCCCCCATTGTCGAGAAGGCGCCGGATGCCCGCACCGTTCTGGTGGTCGGCGATTTCATGGCGACCGGCCTCGCCGAGGGTCTCGACACCGCCTTTGCCGAAAACAACAAGGTCAGGATCGTCGTCCGCAGCAATGGTTCGTCCGGTTTTGTGCGTGACGATTTCTACAACTGGCCCGAACAGATCAAGTCGCTGATCGAGACCGAAAAGCCCGCGGCCGTGATCGTCATGCTGGGTTCCAACGATCGGCAGCAGATGCGCGTGAACGGTGAACGCGAACAGCCACGGACCGAAGCGTGGACCGAGGAATACGAACGCCGTACCGATGCGTTCGGCAAGGCCATTGCATCGGCCAAGGTGCCGTATCTGTGGGTCGGCATGCCGGCCTTCAAGGCGCCGAAGATGACCTCCGACATGCTGGCTTTCAACGACATCTACCGCTCGACGGCCGAGAGCCATGGCGGCGAATTCGTCGACATCTGGGACGGTTTCGTCGACGAGGAAGGCGCCTTTGTCACCAGCGGGCCTGACATCAACGGCCAGCCGGTGCGCCTGCGCACCGACGACGGCATCCGTGTGTCGAAAGCCGGCAAACGCAAGCTCGCCTTCTATGCCGAAAAACCCTTGCTGAAGATCCTTGGAATGACCTCGCCTCCGGGCACACTGGCAGCTTATGCGCCAGCCGGCGCTCCGGTCGGGGCGCCGACACCGACACCCATGCCCGTCGATCGCACGGTGCCGATGCTGCTCAGCGATCCGGCACTCGACGGCGGTTCGGAACTTCTCGGCGCCGCAGCGCCGGCAAAGGCGGACGGGCCTGGCGAAAAACTCTTCGTCGAGGGCAATGTATCAGCTGCTTCGCCCGGACGCGCCGACCATTTTTCCTGGCCGCCAAGGAAGCAGCCTGCGGCGGCGGCCGTGCCCGAAACGACCACCGCGATCACTCCGTAACTAAACTGCTCCGGGCACCGGCTTACGCCGGCCGTAGCTTTAACTGCCACGACCGCTCACAAGTGCTTCGGCCGGCGAAGGCCGGAAGCGCAGAAAAGCCTCAAACGGTCTCAGCGCGGCAGCACGCTCGATCCCATCAGCGCCTCGTCGATCGAACGCGCTGCCTGACGGCCCTCGCGGATCGCCCAGACGACCAGCGATTGACCGCGGCGCACATCGCCCGCCGCATAGAGCTTTTCGACGCTGGTCTTGTAGTCGCGATCATTGGCCTCGACGTTGTTCGAGCGGCGGCTGTCGATGGCGATCTTCATCTGGCCAGCCAGTTCCGACACCGGCCCGACGGCGGCCGGCCCGGCAAAGCCGATAGCGATGAAGGCGAGATCCGCACGGATGACGAATTCCGTGCCGGCGATCGGCTTGCGCTTTTCATCGACCTCGCAGCATTTGACGCCGGTCAACGCGCCGTCCTCGCCGATGAATTCGAGCGTCGCCACCTGGAACTCGCGCTCGGCGCCTTCCGCCTGCGAGGACGAGGTGCGCATCTTCGTCGCCCAGTAGGGCCAGACCGAAAGCTTGTCTTCCTTTTCCGGCGGCTGCGGCCGGATGTCGAGCTGGGTGACGCGAACGGCGCCCTGGCGGAAGGCGGTGCCGACGCAGTCGGACGCGGTGTCGCCGCCGCCGACGACGACGACATGCTGGCCGCCCGCGACGATCGGCGGCGACGGCCACGCCACCGACTGGATCGGCTCACCGCCGATGCGCTTGTTCTGCTGCACCAGGTAAGGCATCGCGTCATGCACGCCGTCGAGATCGTCGCCGGGAATGTTGGCCGGGCGCGGCGTTTCCGAACCGCCGCAATAGAGCACCGCATCATACTCGGCGAGCAGCTCCGCCACCGGCTTGTCGACACCGACATTGATCCCGCAATGGAAGCTCACGCCCTCGCCTTGCATCTGCTCGATGCGCCGGTCGATGTAGTGCTTCTCGATCTTGAAGTCGGGGATGCCGTAGCGCATCAGCCCGCCCGGCCGGCTCTCGCGCTCGTAGACGTGAACGTCGTGGCCGGCGCGGCCAAGCTGCTGGGCGGCCGCCATGCCGGCCGGCCCCGAGCCAATGATTGCGACGCGCCTGCCGGTCTTCCTTTCCGGCGGATAGGGCCGGATATGACCGGTTTCATAGGCCTTGTCGGCGATCGCCTGCTCGATCGTCTTGATGGCGACCGGAATGTCCTCGAGGTTCAGCGTGCAGGCTTCCTCGCAAGGTGCCGGACAGATGCGGCCGGTGAATTCCGGGAAATTATTGGTCGAATGCAGGTTGCGGATCGCATTGTCCCAGTCGCCATTGTAGACGAGGTCGTTCCAGTCCGGGATCTGGTTGTGGACCGGGCAGCCGGTCGGCCCGTGACAGTACGGAATGCCGCAATCCATGCAGCGCGCGGCCTGTTTCTCGACCTCCTTGTCCGACATCGGCAGCGTGAACTCGCGAAAATGCCGGATGCGGTCGGAAGCCGGCTGGTACTTGTGCACCTGCCGGTCGATCTCGAGAAACCCTGTTACCTTGCCCATAGTCCAGTCCCTGCTGTCCAGATGGCGCGCTCGACGACGCACCCGTTAACCTCATAAGGCAGCCATGGCAACCTTCAGTCCGAGGCCAGGATTGTTGATGAAGGCGTCGCCCGGGAAGCTTGGCTTCCCGGCAATCCCAATACCTATTCCGCCGCAACGCCCATGCGCATGCGTTCCATTTCGATCAGCGCGCGGCGGTATTCGACCGGCATGATCTTCCGGAATTTCGGCCGGAAAGTCGCCCAGTTGTCGAGGATCTCGCGGCCGCGCACCGAACCCGTGTAATGGACGTGGTTCGAGATCAGCTGATAGAGCCGCTCCTCATCATGGCTGGTCATGTCGCCGGACACGTCGACGCGGCCTTTGTGATCGAGGTCGCCGCCATGATGGAGCAGTTTCTCCATCAGGTCGTCTTCTTCGGGAACGGGTTCCAGTTCGACCATCGCCATGTTGCAGCGCTCGGCGAAATCACCCACCTCGTCGAGCACATAGGCGACGCCGCCCGACATGCCGGCGGCAAAGTTGCGGCCGGTCTGCCCGATGACGACGACAATGCCGCCGGTCATGTACTCGCAGCCATGGTCGCCAACGCCTTCGACGACGGCGGCGACGCCCGAATTGCGAACCGCAAAACGCTCGCCGGCGACGCCGCAGAAATAGGCCTCGCCCTCGGTCGCGCCGTAGAGCACCGTGTTGCCGACGATGATCGACTCCGCGGCGACGATCTTCGTGTTCTCCGGCGGGCGGATGACGATGCGGCCGCCCGACAGGCCCTTGCCGACGTAGTCATTGGCCGCACCGACCAGCTCGAACGAAACCCCACGCGCCAGGAAGGCGCCGAAGGACTGGCCGGCGGTGCCGGTGAGCTTCACCGAGATCGTGTCCTCGCGCAGGCCCTTGTGCTTGAAGCGCTTTGCCACTTCGCCCGACAGCATGGCGCCGGTCGAACGGTCGACATTGCGGATCGGCAGCTCGATGCCGACCGGCTGCCTGGCGTCCAGCGCCGGCTTGGCCAACTCGATCAGCTTGCGGTCGAGCACGTCGTCGATCGGATGCTTCTGCCGCTCGGTCCAGTGCACCGCCTCATGCGGCGCATCCGGCTTGAAGAACATCTTGCTGAAATCGAGCCCGCGTGCCTTCCAGTGCTGGATCAGCTCCCGCTTCTCCAGGAGGTCGGTGTCGCCGATGATCTGGTCGAGGTGGGTGTAGCCCATCTCGGCGAGCAGCGCCCGGACCTCTTCCGCCACATAAAAGAAGAAGTTGATGACATGTTCCGGCGTGCCCTTGAAGCGCTTGCGCAACACCGGATCCTGCGTCGCGACGCCGACCGGGCAGGTGTTGAGATGGCACTTGCGCATCATGATGCAGCCGGCCGCGATCAGCGGCGCGGTCGAGAAGCCGAATTCGTCGGCGCCAAGCAGCGCGCCGATGACGACGTCGCGGCCAGTGCGCAGTCCGCCATCGACCTGCAGCGCGACGCGCGACCTGAGGCCGTTGAGCACCAGCGTCTGGTGCGTCTCGGCAAGGCCCATCTCCCACGGGCTGCCGGCGTGCTTGAGCGAGGTCAGCGGCGATGCGCCGGTGCCGCCGTCATAGCCGGAAATGGTGATGTGATCGGCGCGCGCCTTGGCGACGCCGGCCGCAACGGTGCCGACACCGACTTCGGATACCAGCTTGACTGAGACATCAGCCGCCGGGTTGACGTTCTTGAGGTCGTAGATCAGCTGCGCCAGATCCTCGATCGAGTAGATGTCGTGATGCGGCGGCGGCGAGATCAGGCCGACGCCGGGCGTCGAATGCCTGACCTTGGCAATGGTGGCATCGACCTTGTGACCGGGCAGCTGACCGCCCTCGCCGGGCTTCGCGCCTTGCGCGACCTTGATCTGCATCACATCGGAGTTCACCAGATACTCCGCCGTCACGCCGAAACGCCCGGAAGCGACCTGCTTGATCGCCGAACGCTCGGGGTTCTTGCCGCCGTCCGGCAGCGGCAGGTAACGGTCGGCCTCTTCGCCGCCCTCGCCGGTGTTCGACTTGCCGCCGATCGTGTTCATGGCGCGCGCCAGCGTGGTGTGCGCTTCTCTGGAGATCGAGCCGAAGGACATCGCTCCGGTCGAGAACCGCTTGACGATATCGGCCGCCGACATGACCTCGTCGAGCTCGACCTTCTTGCGCCCGGTTTCTTCGGCCAGCCTGATCTTGAACAGGCCGCGAATGCTCTGCGCCCGCGCCGTCTCGCTGTCGATCTGAGCGGAATAGTCCTTGAACGTCTGCCACGATCCCTGGCGCACGGCGTGCTGCAGGGTGGCCACCGCATCGGGCGACCAGATATGCGCTTCGCCGCGCATGCGGAACATGTATTCGCCGCCGACCTCGAGGCTGTTGCGCAGCACCGGGTCGTTGCCGAAGCCGTCGCCGTGGCGGCTGACCGTTTCGGCCGCGATCTCTTCCAGCCCGACGCCTTCGATCAGCGTCGCGGTGCCGGTGAAATATTTTTGCACGAAGTCGGTCTTCAGCCCGATGGCGTCGAAGATCTGCGCGCCGCAATAGGACTGGTAGGTCGAGATGCCCATCTTCGACATCACCTTGAGAATGCCCTTGCCGATCGACTTGATGTAGCGGGAGACGACCTCATTGGCGTCGACTTCGGCCGGCAGCTCGCCGCGCTTGTGCATGTCGAGCAGCGTGTCGAAGGCGAGATAGGGATTGATCGCCTCGGCGCCATAGCCCGCAAGGCAGCAGAAATGATGCACCTCGCGCGGTTCGCCGGACTCGACGACCAGGCCCACCGATGTGCGCAATCCCTTGCGGATCAAATGATGGTGGACCGCCGCCGTCGCCAGCAATGCCGGGATGGCGATGCGGTCCGGCCCGAGCTGACGGTCGGACAGGATGATGATGTTGTAGCCGCCGGCGACCGCCGCCTCGGCGCGCTCGCACAGCCGGTCGATGGCGCCCTGCATGCCGGCCGCGCCTTCGTTCGAAGCATAGGTGATGTCGATCGTCTTGGTGTCGAAACGGTCCTCGGTGTGACCGATGGAGCGGATCTTCTCAAGATCGCCATTGGTCAGGATCGGCTGGCGCACTTCGAGCCGCTTGCGACGCGAATTGCCGACGAGGTCGAAGATGTTCGGCCTCGGCCCGATGAACGACACCAGGCTCATCACCAGTTCCTCGCGGATCGGGTCGATAGGCGGGTTGGTGACCTGGGCGAAGTTCTGCTTGAAATAGGTGTAGAGCAGCTTCGATCTGTCCGACATCGCCGAAATCGGCGTGTCGGTGCCCATCGAGCCGACCGCTTCCTGGCCGGTGGTCGCCATCGGCGACATCAGCAGCTTGGTGTCTTCCTGGGTAAAGCCGAACGCCTGCTGACGATCGAGCAGGCTGACGTCCCTGCGCAGCGCCCGCGGCTCGACCGGCTTCAGGTCTTCGAGGATGAGCTGGGTGTTGGCGAGCCAGCTCTTGTAGGGATGCCTGGTCGCGATCTCCGACTTGATCTCCTCGTCGGAAACGATGCGGCCCTTCTCCAGGTCGATCAGCAGCATGCGGCCGGGCTGCAGCCGCCACTTCTTGACGATCCTTTCCTCCGGCACCGGCAGCACGCCGGCTTCCGAGGCCATGATGACGCGATCGTCGTCGGTGACGATATAGCGCGCCGGGCGCAGCCCGTTGCGGTCGAGCGTGGCGCCGATCTGGCGGCCGTCGGTGAAGGCCACCGCCGCCGGCCCGTCCCACGGCTCCATCAGGGCGGCGTGGTATTCATAAAAGGCCTTGCGATCTTGATCCATCAGCTTGTTGCCGGCCCAGGCCTCAGGGATCAGCATCATCATTGCGTGAGCGAGCGAGTAGCCGCCCTGCGTCAGGAATTCGAGCGCATTGTCGAAACAGGCGGTGTCCGACTGCCCCTCATAGGAGATCGGCCACAGCTTGGAGATGTCGTTGCCGAACAGTTCGGAATCGACCGAGGCCTGCCGCGCCGCCATCCAGTTGACGTTGCCCCGCAGCGTGTTGATCTCGCCATTGTGGGCGACCATGCGATAGGGATGCGCCAGCTTCCACGACGGGAAGGTGTTGGTCGAGAAACGCTGGTGGACGAGGATCAGCGCCGTCTCGAAACGCGGATCGGTCAGATCCTTGTAATAGGCGCCGACCTGATAGGCCAGGAACATGCCCTTGTAGACGATGGTCCGCGATGACATCGACACGACGTAGAAGCCATTGTCGACGCCCTTGGTCTCTTCGTGGATACGACCGGAAATGACCTTGCGCAGGATGTAGAGCCGCCGTTCGTAATCGTCGTCGCTCTCGATCTCGGCGCCACGACCCAGAAACACCTGCCGCTGGACCGGTTCGGAAGCAGCGATATCAGGCGCCTTTGACAGCGATGAATTGTCGACCGGCACGTCGCGAAAGCCGAGTAGCGGCTGGCCTTCGAGCTGCGCGACCTCGGCGATGATGCCTTCGATATGCGCCTGAAGCTCAGGATCGCGCGGCATGAACACATGGCCGACGGCGTAATGGCCGGGCTTGGGCAGTTCGACGCCCTGGCTGGCCATCTCCTCGCGGAAGAAGCGGTCGGGAAGCTGCACCAGCACGCCGGCGCCGTCGCCCATCAGTGGGTCGGCGCCGACGGCGCCGCGATGCGTCAGATTTTCGAGCACCGCCAGGCCGTCCGTGACGATCTGATGCGACTTGACGCCCTTCATATTGACGATGAAGCCGACGCCGCAGGCATCGTGCTCGTTGCGCGGATCGTAAAGGCCGTGGGCGGCGAACCCGGTAGGGGTCCGCCCGATCTTGGTCAGGCCAGTGGCGATGGACGGATTTTTGACGGCTGGCGCTTTCGTCTGCGCGGCCGGGCCGTTTGTCGCAGATGGCGTCACTTCCGTCATCGTCCTGTCCTCCATGCCAGCCCTTCGGGCGCTGGTTTGCGTTGGGAAGCACATGAGCTTCCCTCTCATCCTTGCGGCACGTCTTGCGAAATCCTTGCAGAACCAGGCGGCCTGGTTCGCATCCGGCAATCGTACAGGCCAGAGCCGGGCTGTCTACCTGTCGCTCGCGGCAATGGCCGGAGAGGCCCAATGATACGCCAATCCAGCCTGTTTTGTGCGACAAAATAAGACAGCACTACTGTCCTAAATTTTTATGACAGAAATTGCGGATGCGCACAAGACCGATTCACAACAATCATGGGCATCTAGAGACAGAAAATTACGCGCGACCCGGCCAAAACGCAACCTTCAGTCGTCCGCCTTAATGCATGTCGCGCAAAAGTGTGCAGCGGTTTTACGATAACGACATGCATGAAAACAAAAACCTAAAGCGCGTGGCATGAGGCCGGCCGAACGCGACGCGCTTTAGGTCCCCGGCCTCTCGCTGGCTTTACCGCTTTTCCGGCGCTTGGCACTTGCGAGCGGCATGCGAAAGCGGCCAAGGTCGCCTTGATTTTCCCAGCACAGGCAAACGCATGAATTTCGCTTCCGACAATTGGGCAGGCGCCCATCCCAGCATCGCCGCGGGCCTGTCGGCCCATGCCGGCGGCTTTTCCACCGCCTATGGCGACGGCGCCCTCGACGAGGCCGCATACCAGCGCTTCAACGAAATCTTCGAGCGCGAGGTCGCGGTGTTTTTCGTGGCCACCGGCACCGCCGCCAATTCCCTGTCGCTGACCGCCTACAACAAATCGGGCGGCATTTCCTTCTGCCATCGAGAGTCGCATGTCATCGAGGATGAATGCGGCGCCCCGGAATACTTTACCGGCGGCTCACGGCTCCATGCCGTCGACGGTGCGCTGGGCAAGATCGATCCGAACGACCTGGACAGGGCGGTCGGCCGGTTCGCGCCTGAAATCGTCCATTCCGGGCGCCCGATGGCGGTGTCGATCACCCAGTCGACCGAGGTCGGCACCATCTACACACTAAACGAAATTGCCAGGATTTCGGCGATCGCCAAGCATCACAAACTGCCGCTGCACATGGATGGTGCCCGCTTCGCCAATGCGCTGGTCGCGCTCGAGACAACACCGGCGCAGATGACCTGGAAGGGCGGCGTCGACATCCTCTCTTTCGGCGCCACCAAGAACGGCTGCTGGTGCGCCGAGGCTATCGTGCTGTTCGACCTCGACCGCGCCAGGGAACTGGCCTTCCTGCGCAAGCGCGCGGCGCAATTGTTCTCGAAATCGCGCTTCATCGCAGCGCAGTTCGAAGCCTATTTCAAGGACCACCTGTGGCTCGACACGGCGCGGCATGCCAACGCCATGGCAGCACGCCTCGCAGCACTGATCGAGGATTCCGCGTCGGCGCGTCTGGCCTGGCTGCCGCAGGCCAACGAAGTGTTCGCAGTGATGAAAAAGGCCAAGGCTGAACGGGTGCATTTGGCCGGTGCCGCCTTCTACGACTGGCACAAGCCGCACGGCTTTGATGGCCATATCGGCGAGGACGAAGCGCTCTATCGTTTCGTCACCAGCTTTGCGACCACGGCCGAAGAGGTCGACCGCTTTGGCGAGCTAATTGCTGGATAGCGGCACCTATCCATCAAAAGGGCGGCGCCAGGCGCCGCCCTCGTCTGTTAGGTCGTCTTTGTGACGCAGCTTACGCGGTGGTCTTGGCCTCGATCTGCTTGGCCTTCGCCGAAGACGCGGTGATCGCGATCTTCCGCGGCTTCAGTTCCTCGGGAATATTGCGCTTGAGGTCGACGAAGAGCAGGCCGTTCTTCAGCGAGGCGCCGACGACATCAACATGGTCGGCAAGCTGGAAGCGGCGCTCAAAGGCCCTGCTGGCGATACCGCGATAGAGCAGTTCGGAGCCTTCGCCATTGCCCTCCTTGCGCTCACCCTTGACTGTCAGAACGTTGCGGTGAGCCTCGATCGAGAGCTCATCGTCCGAGAAGCCGGCGACCGCCATCGAGATGCGATAGGAATCCTCACCGGTGCGCTCGATGTTGTATGGCGGATAGGTCTGTGCACCTTCCGGCTGCGCAAGCGAATCGAGCATGGTGAACAGCCGGTCGAAACCGACGGTCGAACGATAGAGCGGGGAAAAATCAACGTGACGCATAGTGTGTTCTCCTGTTGAGCAACAAACGTATGGCCGGTGCGAAACCCGTGACGGCGTTCCGGATGGGCCAGCGGCCCCGACATTGGCGGCCGCAGCAGACATTTGGGGAGCACGAGAAGGCATTTCAAGATTCTGCCGCCTCGATGAACGGCCGATGAACCGCGGCTTCGGCGGACGTTCAGCTAAGTCGCGCTAGACTGCTTCCAGGATCAAGGAACAGGCGGCGGTTACGGCGTCGCGCGTCCTCTCGGACATGCAAAAGGAAGCTGTAACACTTTGATTGCGCATGATTCACGGCGAAATCGGCTGCGGTTTTCGCGGTTATGCGCGAGATGCCGCAACGGGGCCGACCGGGTGTAACGTCCCTTCCTCCCGGATCGACGGGGGGCCGGAAGCATGCCGCAAGCTGCTTTCGGCCTCACTCGCCGGCCGGCTCGTTCAGCCTTTCCAACGCGTCCGGAATTCCTTTGCTTTTGCTGCCCTTTGCTTTTGCTGCATGGGGCGTCTATGCCTACCACAGCTTGCGCCATGCAGGCAGCGACACTTGAAACGCAGCGCCGAATGACGGACCTCCTCGACAAAATTCCCCTCTTCCGCGAAGTTCCGGGCAATCCGCTGCCGGAAAATGCGGCCGGTGGTTTCTTCACCACGCGCGACGGCAAGAAGATCCGTTATGGCCTCTTTGCCGCCGTTGCCCGCCCGATGAAGGGTACCGTGGTCGTCTTGACCGGCCGCAACGAGTGCATCGAAAAATATTTCGAGACCATCCGCAACCTCGCCGACCGTGGCTTTGGCGTCGCCACCTTTGACTGGCGCGGCCAGGGCGGTTCCGACCGGCTGATCAGCGATCGCGAGCGCGGCTATGTCCGCAGTTTCTTCGACTACACCGGCGACCTGGAACAGTTCTTCGAGGAGATCGTGCTGCCCGACTGCCGGGGGCCGTATTACATATTGGCCCATTCGGCCGGGGCGGTGATCACGCTGCTTGCCGGGCCGTCGATGGTGAACCGCGTACGGCGCATGGTGCTGATCGCGCCCTTCCTGGCGGTGCCCGACCTGCCGGTCTCGACAACCACCGTTCGCCGCCTCTGCTCGCTGTTCTGTCTGCTGGGTCTTGGCAAGCTTTATGCCGCCTGGGGTCCGCGGCCCAGAAAAACCATACCCTTTGCCGTCAACAAGGTGACATCGGATCCCGAGCGGTATCGGCGCAACACGCTGCTCTACGAAACCTACCCGCAGCTGGCGCTCGGCGGCCCGACGATCCGCTGGCTGAAAGCGGCGACGCAGGCCTCCGAGGTCATCAACGATCCCGACTTTATGGCCAGGATCCGGGTTCCCTTGCTGGTGGTCGCCGCCGGCGCCGACCAGGTCGTCTCGACTAAAGCGGTGGAAACCTACACCAGACGCCTGCGTCTCGGTTCACTGCTGGTGATCGATGGTGCACGCCATGAAATATTGCAGGAAGCCGACTTCTATCGGGAGCAGTTCTTTGCCGCCTTCGATGCCTTCATTCCGGGAAGCGACGACAACTCCTGATTGATTGCCGTGCTCCTCCGGACGCGCAAAAGACCCCTCCAAATCATTGAAAATCCATGACTTGGCTTGAAAACTGACTTGGCTTGAAAAAATGACTTGGCCTGGAAACGAACCTGGCTTGAAAAATGCTTTCCAGGTCGATCGTCAGCCTACACTTCCCGGGCGAAATCCATGATCCAGTTGGTCTCCCAGGTCTTGCCGCCATCCGCTGAAAAAGCCTGCTCCCAGCGCGCCGATGTTTCAGTGATCCGCGACCACAGGAAGCGAACCTGGATAGCGCGTCCGTCAAAAACGTCTTCACACAGGAACGCGCCGACGCCTGCTTCGAAGGCGCCGCGCATCGGAATATCGATGGTCGACGGGCTGCGGCCGTCTATCCACCAGATCGACCATTGTCTCGTCGCCGGATCGAAGGTCCGCAGCGTGGCGGCGCGATAGGCGCCGCCGGGCAATTCAATCACATTGTCATCGACATTGCCGAGCCCGCCAAGGATCGGGCGCACCTCGCATGTCCCGCCAAACACGTCCCAGTTCGTGTCGCCTTGCAGGCGCTCCTGCAACCTTCGATGGCTGACGTTCCAGCGTCCGAAGAAGAAATCGAAATCGGCCCGCCCATCTCCCAGAGCATTTTCTGCCGGCGCATTTTCTACTGGAGCATCTTCGGAACGGCTGGTTGTTGACTGCGTCGGCATGAGACTCCCTCCCGTGGCATTGTCTCCATAGCCGAGAGCTGCTGACACCTTGCCGTCAGGAGCATTGGGTTATCGTCGCCGTGGGCACCTCAGTCGTAATGGCCAGCTGCCCAGCCGGTTCAGCCACGCAACGCCGCCATCGCGGCGGCATGAAGCTCCGGCGTTGCCGCAGCCAGGATGTCGCCGCCCCTTTCCGCCGGTCCGCCTTCGAAGGTGGTGACGACGCCGCCGGCCTTCTCGATGATCGGGATCAGCGCGACGATATCGTAGGGTTTCAAACCGGGGTCGGCGACGATGTCGACGCTTCCCGCCGCGACCATGGCGAAGGCATAGCAGTCGGTGCCGTAGCGGGCGAGCTGGACCTGCCGCTCGAACAGATCGTAGCGCAGGCGCGCGTCTCCCTTGAACAGTGCTGGCGTGGTGGTGAACAGCGTCGCTTCGGCGAGGCTTGTCGTCTTGCGTGTGGTCAGCCTTCGCGGTCCGCCCGGGCCTTCATAATGGGCGCCGGACGCGTTGGCGTAGAAAAGCTCGCCGGTGAAGGGCTGCGACATCATGCCGGCGACGGCATCGCCGTCGACCGTCAGCCCGACCAAGGTTCCCCACACCGGCAGGCCGGAAATGAAGGCACGGGTGCCGTCGATCGGATCGATCACCCAGACATGCCTGCTGGAAATGTTCTCGCTGCCATGCTCCTCGCCGAGGATGCCGTGATCGGGATATTCCGCTGAAATAAGCGCCCGGATGACCCGCTCGGCCTCGCGGTCCGCCTCGGTGACCGGGTCGAAGCTGCCTTGCTCCTTGTTGGCGACTGCGCCCTGGCTGCGGAAGCGCGGCAAGGTTTCGGCTGCGGCGGCATCCGCAATGCGCCGCATGAAATCGATGCTGATGTGCAACTGATTCTCCCGCGTAATGCATGTCGCGCAAAAGTGTGCAGCGGTTTTGCGATAACGAAATGCATAAAACAACAACCTAAAGCGCGTCGTCCGGTCAAACGCGAGGCGCTTTAGCGTGCTGGAACCATCGTCTGCCTGTGGATTTCCGCCAAAACAAGGGCGTGCGGGACTTTTGCGCATCGACGACTGTTGCTCGAATGCAACGCTGGCGCCCTCGAAACCCAGTTTCCACATCATAGTGAATTAAAAACGCCGCACAGCGGCTTGACATTTGTGCATCGCACAATAGATTTGTTCTCGGACAGGTTCTCCTGTCCATGCCCTCCTTGGGCGTTTCCTCCCTAGACTTCGACCGTGTCGTGCAAACGATGCGGTCTTTTTTTCGGCGCGGCACTCAGCCGATTGCGCGTCCCGACCCGCACGCCGATGCCTTTATCCGGCGCAAAACCTCATTTTCGATTTTCGGCATCATTCGGCGGCGAGCGGCAGATCGATAAAATTGTGGTCGGGCATCGCCATCAGGTCGGCCGAGAATTGCGCCAGATCGTCGGCGAGCGCATCGAAGCCGGCGGATTTCTGGAACGTCCGCTCGTTCATGTAAAGCCCGCGATTGACCTCGATCTGCAGTGCATGGAGGTGGCGCACCGGGCGGCCATAATGCTCGGTGATAAAGCCTCCCGCATAAGGCTTGTTATGGGCGACGGTATAGCCCATGCCGATGAGCAGGCCGATCGCCGTCTCGGTCAACGCTGCCGCAGCGGAGATGCCGAAACGGTCGCCGACGATGAAGTCGGGCCTGACACCGCTGTCGCCGACCCTGATGCTCGCCGGCATCGAGTGGCAATCGATCAGCACGGCAAAGCCGAACCGCGCATGGGTCCTGGTCAAAAGCCGTTTCAGCGTCTCGTGATAAGGTTTGTAGACGGCCTCGATGCGCCCGACGGCTTCCGCCAGCGGCACGCGGCCGGCATAGATTTCGAGCCCCTCTCCCACCAGCTTGGGCACGGTGCCAAGCCCGCCGGCGACGCGCGCCGAGCGGATGTTGCAGAACGACGGCACGGGTTCGGCGAACATGCGCGGATCGAGTTCCCACGGCTCCCGGTTGACGTCGAGATAGGCGCGCGGGAAGTTTGCCGCCAGCATCGGCGCGCCGAGCGCGACGGCGCCGCCGAACAATTCGTCAACATAGCAATCTTCGGAGCGGCGGATGGCGTTTCGGTCCAGCCTTGCCATCGCCAGGAACCGGTCCGGATAGTGACGGCCGCTATGCGGTGAGTTGAAGAGGAAGGGGACGCGCTGTTCGGCGCCCGACCGGATTTCGAAGGGGGGAACGACCGAAAAATCCTCGGCTGCCGTTTTCAATTTGAACGAATCCGGAAACACCAATGCATCATGGTTGGAAAGGTGCCACCTCGCCGGCCGCATGTCCAGCGTTTCGGCGTCCGGACCGCTTTGTTAAGGCCGGTCGGGCCTTTATCGTTCACTTGATGTTTACCCTCGCCTCCTCATATACAGGATGGTTAACGGGCTGCCGCACGGCAGTCCCGGGCGGGTGATTCGGACGGGACAAGATGGCACGCATTCTGCTGGCGGAAGACGACGACGACATGCGCCGGTTCCTCGTCAAGGCGCTGGAGCGTGCCGGCTACCAGGTCAGCGATTTCGACAATGGCGCCAGCGCCTATGAGCGGCTGCGCGAAGAGCCTTTCTCGCTGCTCTTGACCGACATCGTGATGCCGGAGATGGACGGCATAGAACTCGCTAGACGCGCCACCGAGATCGATCCCGACCTCAAGGTCATGTTCATCACCGGCTTCGCGGCCGTTGCGCTCAATCCGGATTCCAAGGCGCCGAAAGACGCCAAGGTGCTGTCGAAGCCGTTCCATCTGCGCGACCTCGTCAACGAGGTCGAAAAGATGCTGCAGGCAGCCTGACACGTTTTCCGCCGGCATCCTGCGCGTCTCCGACGGTGCGGCAAGACGAAGCTTTCTTTCCCTTTTCCTGCTATTGACGCGCGGTGGCAAAAATGGTGTATGCGCGGCTTCGGATGGGCGTGTAGCTCAGCGGGAGAGCACTGCATTGACATTGCAGGGGTCACAGGTTCAATCCCTGTCACGCCCACCATCCGGTCCCCTTTATAAGCTTGGTAAACGTGCTTTTCGGGTTCTGCCGCTTTTTGCGGCTGACACGCAATTGACACGCGAAGCATCTTGGGCACGGGCAATAGCGTGCGCGCAACCATCGTCGCCCTAAGCGCCACCTTATAGAACCCGAGCCGCCGCCGTGTCACCGAACAAATCAACGGCCCGCGGTCGGAGCAAGTCCGGCACATTGAAGGGTGGATTGGCGAGGATGAAATCTGCCTTGAGGTCGGCGAACTCGTCGCGGTGGAGGCTGCCCTGTTGTTCAATTGTCATTCAGGCCATGCGGATACCGCGTGTGAAGGCGCTCCTTCCATTTCGCCTCAAGCCGAATCACATCCTCCGCAGACATGTCAGGCGAGACGCGCTGAAGGATGCTAAACTGGAAATTCCGATGGTCACGACCCTTAAGACGGCGGTTGCCGCCATGCCCCGACGTTGAATAATTCAGCCATCGGCCAAGAATGTTATCTGTCCCATAAGCCGATCCCACATATCCTTTCCCGTCTGCTGCGTCGAAAATGAAATAGATGCCACGCCACTGAGAAAGCGTTGTCTGCCAACGAGACGGCAAGACGGCCAGTTGGTCCCACGTCAGCCCGATTTCGTCCCAGAGCGGCATACCGGCAGCCAGCGCACTCTCTTCAAGGATCGCGAGAACCGGGATGTCGTTTTTGTGCGCTCTTCGCCAGCAAGACCGCTCCGGCGGAGGCCAGCCAACGACAAGTTTTCCTTTCCATTGCGCGTAGAAATCCGTGAGCGCCAAATTGAAAAAAAGGATAGATGATCGCCCGTCTTCCTCTGTGAAGCCTCGCATACCGAGTGCCTTCATCTCATTGTAGGCGACGACCTGCCAGTATTCTTCAAAGGTAAGCCGTTGAGATTGGCCAATCCCGTATAGGCCAACGAAGATCGCCTTCCCCGGTTCATGACCGATGAACGACGCCACATATCCGGCACCGACCATCGACTTTTCCAACTTCTCCCCTTGGGTCTGCTGATACGCATTGTAGAGATCGGGCCGTTCTGCCGCGAGCCAAGGGAGTATCTTTCGAAAGCGCGGCTCGAACGGGCGGTGTCTAAGAACGAGCACCGACTTCGGCTCGATACCTGTCGAAACAAGCAGATCGTTCAGCTTCATTCAAATCGTCCGTTCGCTCTCAGAAATCACCGCCAAGACCTTGGCCTCCGTTAGGGAGTGACGACGTTCTGAAAGGTCCTCCTTCAGTCCGGGACGAAGTATGCAGCCGAGCAAGCAGGCTATCTTCATCAGGGCGATTTGATCGAGGCGTTGTCTGGGTGATGAGGACGGCAAGGCGAGGGTGAACCGGCATAACATTCCTGTTGAAAGACTGGAGTAAGCCGACAATGAAAATGGAATTGATGGGTCGTTAGCTGCCTTCAGCTTCTGCTGTAGCAAGAACTCCTAACGGGTCTAGTGTGAAGTTAGACCGGAAGCGTTGGAACAGATCATCAACCTGATCGACGCGGAAATACCGCTCCGCTGCGGTTTTGCTGGTCGGCTGGTCCCGCCTCGCCAACTCGTCGGTGACCGCTCTCGGTATCAAATAAACCGCTCGGCCGGTGATCTCACCTGCCAACAGAAGGACAACAGCAAGCCAGTCGAAAACGTCATAATCATTGTAGCCCACATAGACCGCACCAGTTTTGTGAGTGCGCGATTTGACCGATATGCGCTGCGGCTCCGTGTTCGGTGGCTGTGCGATAACGTCGTAACCGGGCCAGTTGTCCGGCACTTTCAGGGCTGGGATGCCTGCAAGCGTCAGCTCGGCGGCTACAATCATTTCGCAGGCATCACCCATCTGCTTGGTCGTATATCCTTTTGGTGCAGTGATCGCGGCGTTGGTGGAGGTGGCAGTCAGTGGAACACTCAGCATGCGAGAAAATCCCCGTTGCCGGTGGCCCAGCCTAAGCGGAGCCGCTGTCCGGACCTCAGGATCACCGTGTTCGACAGATCAGGCTTAGCTTCAACGCCAAGAAGGCTTGCGAAGCTCGCGAAATCCTCGAACCACATGCGGGTTGGTGAGAACGAGTGGACGATCATCGCGGCTTCATCGGTCTTGAACCGCCGCGCCTCGATCAGCGCGGAAGCCATCCGGTGCATCAACTGATAGCGGATGTGGGACGGCGGAGCTTCGTCGAAGCCGAGTAAGCCGCACAGTTGGCCCATGCGATCTTGTTTTCCCTGCGACGGGCCGACAAGCCATTCACCCACCGTCGGGCCGAAAGGCTCGTTCACCTTGCCTTCAATGGTCGCCGCGCAGGTCTGATCGCCGAACCGGATAAGAGCGAACACATCGTTCTGGCTCTCCCGATTTCCTCCTTCGAGGGGCACCTTGTGCTCGGGCAGGGCCAGCAGAAGCTCGGCAGGCGGGTCGAACATTCGGGCGATCTCATTTGGCAAGCCCTCAGCGTTTTCCCAGCAGTGCGCAAGGGTCTTTGCTGAGTAGCCGGTTCGCCATTGCCTCTCGGGTTCCGCAAGGAACGCCTGCCAGCTCGCGGGGCCTTGACTAGGAATATAAACCCGCGTCCGATGGATGTTCCGTAACATGCCCAATTGATTACCCCACCCGCTGCACGCGCTATTTTCGGTGGCTTAGCCTACCGGGTGAGTGATGACCCTCAGTTAAAGGCAACGGTAAAAATTGAGGGGCTTCACAATACTACGCAAAACAATCGGGCGACATGATTTCCCAGATTCCCGGACTTTAAGCCATGGCATCGAATGGAGATTTGCTGTCAGCTTCAAAATCCGCCAGCATCGTGCAGCCAGCTCCAGCTCGGGCTCACCAGCTCAACGTTAAATGGGTCAGTTGCCCGGTCTGTGCGATGCCCACCGTGCTCTACGGTGTTGATCCCGTACCCCACGCAATCAGTTCCTCAGTCACCTTTACTGGGCGGGACTGATAGAGCTTTGAAAGCGCTTCGAGGCGTTTAATAACCTTCGGATCAACCTGCGCGTCCACGTCGAAATCTCGCTTCAAACGTTGCTGCGCTTCCACCCAAATCTTCAACGTGTTGCCTGCCAAGTCATTGCAGGTTGAAGACTGAAAGGGGTCGCCTAGCGGCTCTGGCACATTGCGATACTGCGCCAACTTTCTGCCGTAACCATCAGCGTCTCGGATTGGGCTACCGAACTCCTCGTCAATCTTCTGTTTGGCCTTGGCCTTTCCGTCCCGAATGGCTTCCCGAACCTTCGTGATCTCGGGCATGGACATATCGAAGAGGAAGTAGTCGTCCATCACCTTCTTAACGCTGGAAAAATCTATCTTCTGGCCAAGGACGTTGTGCTGGGTGACAAGATCATCATAGAGCTTCCAATGGCTTCCCCAATCGGTCTGGGTGCCCCATCTTCCCGCTGTGACTTTCCCAAGGATCACTTCTCGCGTGTAGATCGAAACCACCTCGCGCAAACGTTCAATGAGGTCGGCGGCCTCTTTTTGCTTGTCTTCCCAAAGTTCAGCTTCAAAGCCTAGGCCTTTGAACCGCTTGAACCGCGCAACGTTGGCATAGATGAAGCTGAGGAAGCCAAGGCCGAAGACAACTGCCGCTTCCGTGACTTTATCTGCATAGACCAAATATATGCTCGTCCCGAGCAGGATTAGCCCGACGATGACGAATAGCACCCGCTCCCAATTAACTGAGAGCCATTTCCCGAACGTCTTGGCAGTTTCCATTGATCTACCCCGCTCACACCCACGTTCGATGTAATGGCGTGAGAGGGGTTTGACAAATCAGGTTCCGACCTGCCGCTCAGGTTCCGACCTGCCGCGCTTCGCATGTACCAGCCTGCGAGGCTGACGGAGCGACAGAGCAAGCCAAATGCGATCTTTGGGAATGTAGCTACCGATACGTGCCGGGACAAAATCGACTGGCCCGGCTAGCTACCCGCCACGGCTTTGACGAGAGCATCATTGGACGCTTGTCCCTGGGGGCATCGCTCGTCCAGGTAAATACACAGGTATCCAAGATTTTGCATTGCCATGGCCATGAAGCGGCCGCCCAAGCGTCATGTCTGGTGGCGGCAATCAGAGTCGACGATCAAGCTGCGCCGAGGCGGAGATCGCCCGTCTCGATATGCTGGAGAAACCAGGCATAGGTCTGCTCCAAGCCACTCTGAAGCGAGTACCGCGGGCGCCAACCCGTGGCAAACAGGCGCGACACGTCCATCAGCTTGCGCGGCGTGCCGTCCGGCTTCGTCGCATCGAATGTGAGCACCGCCTCGGCGCCGACGACGGAGAGCATGGTGCGGGCCAGTTCGGCAATGGTGATGTCTTCGCCCGAGCCGACATTGACGTGGCTGTCGCCGGCATAGTTTTTCAGCAGCCAAACCAGAGCGTCGGCGGCGTCGTCGACATGCAGGAACTCGCGCATCGGCGTGCCCGATCCCCAGACCTCCAGGGTTTTGTCGCCGGCGCGCTTGGCCTTGTGCGCCTTGCGCATCAGGGCTGGTACGACATGGCTGGTGGAGAGGTCGAAATTGTCGCCGGGGCCATAGAGGTTGGTCGGCATCGCCGAGATGTACTCGACACCGTATTGGCGCCGATAGGCCTGGCACAGTTTCAGCCCAGCGATCTTGGCGATCGCATACCATTCGTTGGTCGGTTCGAGCGGACCGGTCAGCAAGGCATCCTCGGCGATCGGCTGCGCCGCAAACTTCGGATAGATGCAGGACGAACCGAGAAACAGCAATTTCTGCACTTCGTTGCGGAAGGCGCTCTCGATGACATTGGTCTGCATGATGAGATTGTCCTGCAGAAAATCGACCGGCAACCTGTTGTTTGCCAGGATACCGCCGACCTTGGCCGCCGCCATCACCACCGCATCCGGCCTGTGGTCTGCCATCCAGCGCCGCACGCCGGCCTGGTCCATCAGGTCGAGTTCATCGCGGGATGCGGTCAGGACCTCGCAGTCCTCGTCCGCCAGCCTGCGCAATATGGCCGAGCCGACCATGCCGCGATGCCCGGCCACGAAAACGCGCTTGCCCCTTAGGTCGAAATCCATTGGCGTATCCCTATGCAGAACGGCCGCTTTGACCATCTGGCGTCGGCGTGCCGGATGGTCCTGCGTCGGACGCATAGCGCATACAGATTTGCCGAGACAAGCCAAATCGGAGATTCGGGCGAGCTCTTCTTGTGGTATGGCGGTCAGACACCCGCCACGGCGCACAGGCTCTTCATTCTGGCGACGGCAAGCTCCGGGTCGGCCAGCGATCCGGCCTGGTCGGCGAGGCGGAACACATCGGCATAGTGGCAAATGCCGCGTGCCGACTGCATGCCGCCGACCATCGAAAAATGGTCCTGGTGGCCGTTCAGCCACGCCAGCAAGACGATACCGGCCTTGTAGTATTCGGTCGGCGCCTCGAAAATTTTCCGCGACAGAGGTACCGTCGGCGCCATCAGCGCGTCATAGCCTGAGCGGTCGCCAGCGGCCAGTTTCGCCAGCGCGGCATTGGCGACCGGCGCGATGGCGTCGAAAATCCCGAGCAGCGCATGCGAGTGTCTTTCGCCGTCGCCGGCGATCAGCTCGGGATAGTTGAAGTCGTCGCCGGTGAACATGACCACGCCTTCCGGCAGCCGGTTGCGCAGGGCAACTTCTTTGCCGGCATCGAGCAGCGATATCTTGATCCCCTCGACCTTGCCTGGGTGGCGTTCGATGATGGCGACGACCGTGTCGAGCGCGGTGTCGAAATCATGGCTGCCCCAATAATTCTTCAGCGCCGGATCGAACATGTCGCCCAGCCAGTGCAGGATGACCTTGCCGGATGCCTGGGACAGGATGCGGTCATAGACGCTGGCATAGTCTTCGGGACCCTTTGCGACAGCCGCCAGCGCGCGGCTGGCCATCATGATCGCCTTGCCGCCGAGGCCTTCGATGAAACCGAACTGCTCCTCATAGGCCGCGATGACATCGTCGAGCGTCCTGGCGGCGCCTGGCGCCAGATGGTCTGTCCCGGCGCCTGAGGCGAGATCGGCGCCCTCGATGGTGCGCGCCTCGGCGATCGAGCGGCGGATCAATTCCCTGGCGTTTGTCCAGTCGAAACCCATGCCGCGCTGCGCGGTATCCATCGCCTCGGCGATGCGGAAGCCGAGCCGCCACAGATGATGGCGGAACGCCATCGTGCGCTCCCAGTCGACCGCAGGATGAGCCCACGGATCGGTCATCGTGAGGGGATCGGCAACGACATGGGCGGCGGCATAGGCGATGCGCGAAAACCGCGCGCCGATCACCGGCTGTGCCGGCTGGCCGACAAGGCGGTAGCGAGTGCTGTGACCGCCCTCCCCGGGCAAGGCAATGTCCATCGATCTCTCCCTTCGTCGCGCTATTAAATGGAACGTTCCAACAAATCAAGGACCGTTGTGGATTCTCGATCCATACCCCAGAATGCTGCATCGCAGCGAAGAAAGCCGTTTAAGAGCGGCATCAAGCGCCGATCGCCAGATTTTCGAATTCTGGAAAAATCCTGATTGACTCATATCCAGCTCAGAATTAGAACGTTCCAATAAATTCGGCCGGAAAACACTGGAGGACGTATCTGAATGGCCAGCAGGCCCAAGGCGACGATACTCGACATTGCCCGTGAGGCGGGCGTGTCCAAGTCGACGGTGTCGCTGGTGCTGCAGGGCAGCGGCCTGATCCGACCTGAGACTGCGCTGAAGGTTCGCAAGGCGATTGAGGATGTCGGCTATGTCTACAACCGCGGCGCCGCCAATCTGCGCAAGGCCCATTCCAACGTCATCGGCATGGTCATCAACGACCTTACCAACCCGTTTTTCGCCGAAATGGCCGTCGGCATGGAGCGTGTGTTCCAGTCGGCGGGCATCGTGCCGTTCATCGCCAACACGGCGGAGAATCCGGTGCGCCAAGAAGAGGTGCTGAAATCGCTGATGGAGCAAGGTGTCGCCGGGCTGATCGTGTCGCCGGCGCGCGGCACGACTCCCGGTGCGTTCCGCCGCATCGAGATGGCGGGCCTTCCGATCGTCTTCACCATGCGCCGCCTTCCTGAAAGCCGCATCCCGGTGATCGCGCCCGACAATCATCGCGGCGCCTGGCTCGCCACCGCCCATCTGATCGGCAAAGGGCATCGCCGGCTGGCGTTCTTCGGCGGCTCATCGGATCTGGTAGTCTATCACGAGCGGCTGGGCGGTTTTCGCGAGGCCTGCGAGGGGCTCGGCATCGCCAAGCGCGATACACTGGTCGTCGAAGGCGAAACCAGCCGCAAGGGCGGCATTGCCTGCCTGGAGACGGCCCTCGCCATGGCCGAGCCGCCGACCGCGGCGCTGTGCTTCAACGATGCGGTTGCCTTCGGCGTCATGCTGGCGCTGCGCAAGCGCGGCCTCGAGCCCGGCGCGGATTTCGCCGTTGTCGGCTTCGACGACGTGATCGAAGCCCAGCACTACATGCCGGCGCTGACCAGTGTCGCGGTGGATTCGGCGGGCCTCGGCGAGCGCGCCGCCCATGTCATGCTGAAGATGATCCAGTCGCGCACCACGCGCGCCGAGGATCATATCGGCGCCGTCAACCTCGTCGTCAGGGACAGTTGCGGTCCTGATCGCCGTGCCGGAATGGGAGACGCGGCATGACCGTCAGATGGGGACTGATCGGCGCAAGCACGATCGCCAGGCAATTCGTGATCAACGCCATCCGCGGGCAACCGAACAGCGAGATCACGGCGGTGATGAGTTCCAGCCCGGAGCGCGCTGCTGCCTATGCCAAGGAGAACGGCATTGCGCTCGCCGTCTCGACGCTTGATGCATTGCTCGGCTCCGACATCGACGCCGTCTACATCTCGACCACCAATGAATTGCATCTCGAACAGGCACTGGCCGCCATCAGAGCGGGAAAACAGATCGGAAGAGCACACGTCNCGTGCTCGGCACCAACCATCATCTGCGCAATGCCGGCTCGCACCGGGCGATGCGCGAAGCCATTGCCGCCGGCCGCATCGGCAAGCCGATTGCCGCGCGCGTCTTCCACTCGGTCTATCTGCCTGAAAATCTGCAGGGCTGGCGCATAATCAGGCCGGAAGCCGGTGGCGGCGTGGTGCTCGACATCACCGTGCACGATGCCGACACGCTGCGCTTCGTGCTCGGCGACGATCCGCTCGAGGTTTCGGCGTTCACACAGGCCGCAGGCATGGCCACCGGCGGCTTGGAAGATGGCGCCATGTGCATCTGGCGCTTCACATCGGGCATCATCGCCCAGTCGCATGAGGGTTTCACCATCAAATTCGCCGGCACCGGCTTCGAGGTGCATGGCAGCGAAGGCTCCCTGATCGCGAAAGATGTGATGACGCAGAAGCCGATCGGCTCTGTGCTGCTGCGCACGGCAAAGGGCGAGGAGGAATTGAGCTTCGACCGCGAAGATCTCTATGTCCGTTCCCTGCGCCAGTTCCACGCGGCGATCGGTGGCGAAGGCCACCCGTCGGCCACCGGCGAGGACGGCGTCTGGTCGCTGACATCAGCCGAAGCGGCGTTGCAATCCGCGAAGTCCGGAAAATCGGTCGCGATCGATCCGAATCTCGGGGGCGCAGCGTGAGCAAACTCGTCTCCGCAGCGCAGGCCGCCAGCCTGATCGGCGACGGCATGGTCGTTTCGGTGTCGTCGTCGAGCGGCCTCGGCTGCCCGGATGCGGTGCTTGCCGCGATCGGCGAGCGCTTCGACGCGCAAGGCCATCCGAAGAACATCACAACGCTGCACCCGATCGCCGCCGGCGACATGTACGGCATCAGGGGTATCGACCATCTGGCCAAGCCCGGCCTGTTGAAGAGCACGCTGTGCGGCTCCTATCCGTCCGGCCCGTCCTCTTCGGAGCCGCCGCAGATCTGGAAGATGATCGGCGACAATTCGGTCGCCGCCTACAACGTGCCCTCAGGCATCCTGTTCGACATGCATCGCGAGGCCGCTGCCAAGCGCCCCGGCGTGCTGACCAAGGTCGGCCTCGACACCTTCGCCGACCCGCGTCATCAGGGCTGCGCCATGAATGCGGCGGCCAGCGAGCCGATCGTTTCGGTGCAGCAGTTCGACGGCGAGGAATGGCTGTATTTCCGCTCGATCGTGCCTGATGTCTCGATCATCCGCGCCACCACCGCCGACGAGCGCGGCAACCTCACCTACGAGCACGAGGGCGCTTATCTCGGCGGGCTGGAGCAGGCGCTCGCCGCCCGCAACAATGGCGGCATCGTCATCGCGCAGGTCAAGCGCGTCGTCGAGAACGGCACGCTGAAGCCGCATGACGTGCGCGTGCCCGGTGTGCTGGTCGACCATATCGTGGCGGCGCCCGACCAGCTGCAGACGACGCTGACACCCTACGACCCGGCCATCTCCGGTGAGATCTTCCGGCCGCTGTCGACTTTCCGCAACGCCGAGATGAGCGTCCAGAAGGTCATCGCGCGCCGCGTCGCCATGGAGCTTGCCGACGGCATGGCCGTCAATATCGGTTTCGGCATCTCGGCCAACGTGCCGCGCATCCTTATCGAGGAAGGCCAGCACGGCAAGGTCACCTGGGTGATCGAACAGGGCGCGGTCGGCGGCGTGCCGCTGCTCGACTTCAAGTTCGGCTGCTCGTCGAACGCCGACGCGTTCATGCCTTCGCCACACCAGTTCATCTATTTCCAGGGCGGCGGTTTCGACGCCTCGCTGCTGTCCTTCCTGCAGATCGACCGCCATGGCTCGGTCAATGTGTCGAAGCTTTCGGCCAGACCGCATGTCACCGCCGGCGCCGGCGGTTTTGTCGACATCACCGCGCGGGCCAAGAAGATCGTCTTTTCCGGTTTCTTCAATGCCGGCGCCAAACTGTCGCTCGCCGATGGCGGCATCCGTATCGACGGGGAAGGCAAGGTCAAGAAGCTGGTCGGCGAGGTCGAGCACATCTCCTTCTCCGGCAAGCGCGCAGTCGCGCAAGGACAGGACATCACCTATGTCACCGAGCGCTGCGTCATGAAGCTGACGCCTGCAGGGCTGATGGTGACGGAGTTGGCACCGGGCATCGACCTCGAGCGCGACGTGCTGGC
Organism: Mesorhizobium sp. L48C026A00; assembly: GCF_000502375.1. NCBI lineage: Bacteria > Pseudomonadati > Pseudomonadota > Alphaproteobacteria > Hyphomicrobiales > Phyllobacteriaceae > Mesorhizobium > Mesorhizobium sp. L48C026A00. The sequence goes on from NZ_AYWU01000004.1 coordinate 250,605, forward strand.
GCAGGCAGAGATCCCGCTCGCCGTCGCCAACGACCTGATGGTCACGCCGGACGCGCTCTACCGTGACCGGCCGATCGGACTGTCACTCAATGGCGGCGCCTCGCTTGGAGGCGCGCATGGCTGAGCGTCTCGTCACCTTTGAAACCTACGGCGACCTCGGCATCGTCACGCTGCGCCGGCCGGAGAAATTCAACGCGCTCGACATCGCGATGCTGCGCGCGCTGGAAGCCGCGCTCGATACGGCCGAGGCCGCGGACGGCGTCCGCGTCGTGCTGCTGTGCGGCGAAGGCAAGGGCTTTTGCGCCGGCGGCGATGTCGAAGCCTGGTCGCAAATGAGCGCCGCCGATTTCCAGGTGCAATGGGTTCGCTATGGCCACCGCGTCTTCGACCGGCTGGCGCGGCTACGGCAGCCGACGATCGCCGTTCTGTCCGGCCATGCGCTGGGCGGCGGGCTGGAACTGGCGGTCGCCTGCGACTTCCGCGTCGCCGAGGCGCACGTGAAATTGGGTTTTCCAGAAACCTCGATCGGCGTGGTGCCCGGCTGGTCCGGCACGCAGCGCACGGTGCGCCGCTTCGGCGCGCAGACGGTGCGGCGCATGGCGCTTGGCGGAGAACTGTTCGTGGCTGCCGAAGCACTCGCTCTGGGCATCGTCGACCGGGTGGTCGAAACGGGCAACGCATTCACCGAGGCCAGGGCCTGGGCCGGCAAGATCGCCGAGCGCGGCCCGCTGGCAACCGAAGCCGCCAAGCTGATGATCGCGATCGCGGAAGGCGAGGACAGTGCCGCCGCAACCGAGGCGCTGGCCAGCGGCTTCATCGCGCTGACCGGCGATCTCAAGGCCGGTGTCGGCGCTTTCAAGACCAAGCAGAAACCAGCGTTTTCAAGATCCTAGAATGCAGCGGAACCCAGAACGCACATGAACTTGCCCCTCACCATCGCCATGCCCGCCGAGGCATCCGCAGCACCGAAGACCTACCGGCTGCTGATCGACGGCAAGTTCGTCGATGCCCGCGACGGCCGGACGCTGGAGCGCAACAGCCCCGGCCACGGCTTCACCGTTTCGCGCTATACGCAAGCCGGCGAAGGGGAAGTCGAGGCGGCGGTACAGGCCGCGCACAAGGCCTTCGAGACCGGCCCCTGGCCGCGCATGAAGGCCGGCGAGCGCGCCGCGGTCCTGCTCAAGGCGGCGGACCTGATCGAGGCGCGGCTCGAGGAGATTGCCCGGCTCGACGCGCTGGAATCCGGCAAGCCGATCGCCCAGGCGCGCGGCGAGATCGGCGGTGCCGTCGACATCTGGCGCTATGCCGCGGCGCTTGCCCGCACGCTGCATGGCGAAACCTACGCCAACCTCGGCGATGCCATGCTGGGCGTCGTGCTGCGTGAACCGATCGGCGTCGTCTCGATCATCACGCCGTGGAATTTTCCGTTCCTCATCGTCAGTCAGAAACTGCCGTTCGCGCTCGCCGCCGGCTGCACGGCGGTGGTCAAGCCGAGCGAGATGACCTCGGCCTCGACCTTCGTGCTCGGCGACATCCTGATGCAGGCCGGCTTGCCGGATGGCGTTGTCAACATCCTCGCTGGACTGGGCGCCGATGTTGGCGCGCCGATGGTCAGCCATCCGCTGGTCGAGATGGTGTCGTTCACCGGCTCCACCCGGGTCGGCAAGGTGACCATGGCATCGGCTGCAAACGCGCTGAAGAAGGTCTCGATGGAACTCGGCGGCAAGAACGGCCAGATCGTCTTTCCAGATGCCGACCTCGAAGCCGCCGCCGACGCAGCGGTGTTCGGCGGCTTCTTCAACGCCGGCGAATGCTGCAACGCCGGCAGCCGGCTGATCGTCCATGAGGCGATCGCCGACGACTTCCTCGGCGCAGTGAAGGCGCTCACCGCCAGGGTCACCGTCGGCGATCCGCTCGACGACAGCACCAAAGTCGGCGCGATGATCTCTTCCGAGCACCTGGCCAAGGTGACCGGCTACGTGGCGGCGGCGGCAAACGACGGCAGCAGCGTCTATAGCGGCGGCAAGCAGATCGCCTCCAGTGCCGGTCAGTATCTCGATCCGACCATCCTTCGCGGCGTCACCGAAGACATGGCCATTGCACGTGAGGAAGTGTTCGGCCCGGTGCTGTCGGTGCTGACGTTTGGATCGATTGAAGAGGCGTTGCGCATCGCCAACAACACGCCCTATGGTCTGTCGGCGGGCGTGTGGAGCGCCAACATCGACACCTGCATGTCGGTGGCGCGGAATGTTCGTTCGGGAACCGTTTGGGTGAACACGTTCATGGAAGGTTATCCCGAGCTGCCTTTCGGAGGCTACAAGCAATCCGGTCTCGGACGCGAACTCGGCAAGCGCGCCGTCGAGGATTATACCGAGGAAAAGACAATCCAGTTTCATCGCGGCCAGCGCACCGGATGGTGGGTCGGCTGAGCTGTGAAGAACCCGGCGGACAGCCGCCGGTCGTGTAGCTGCAACAAGGGAGGAAGTACATGTTGCGCAAACTGCTTATCGGAACGGCTCTCGGCTCGGGTCTTGCGTTCGCGGCCCATGCCCAGGACGTCAAGGAAGTCGAGATGCTGCATTGGTGGACGTCTGGCGGCGAAGCGGCTGCCTTGAACGTGCTCAAGGAGGATCTGGCCAAGCAAGGTTTTGCCTGGAAGGACGTGCCCGTGGCCGGCGGCGGCGGCGACGCCGCCATGACCGCGCTGAAGGCGATGGTCGCGGCCGGCAACTACCCGACCGCCTCGCAGATGCTCGGCTATACCGTGCTCGATTATGCCGCAGCCGGCGTGATGGGCGACCTGACCGAGGCGGCGGTAAAGGAAGGCTGGGACAAGTCCGTGCCGGCCGCCCTGCAGAAATTCTCGGTCTATGACGGCAAGTGGGTCGCGGCTCCGGTCAACGTTCACTCGGTCAACTGGCTGTGGATCAACAAGGCGGTGATGGACAAGATCGGCGGCACCGAGCCCAAGACCTTCGACGACTTCATCGCGCTGCTCGACAAGGCCAAGGCGGCGGGCGTCATCCCGCTCGCACTCGGCGGCCAGAACTGGCAGGAAGCCACCATGTTCGATTCGGTCGTGCTGTCGACCGGCGGACCTGAGTTCTACAAAAAGGCCTTCAACGACCTCGACGAAGAGCAGCTGAAATCCGACACGATGAAGAAGTCGTTCGACAACCTCGCCAAGCTCGTCACCTATGTCGACCCGAACTTCTCCGGCCGCGACTGGAATCTTGCCACCGCCATGGTCATCAAGGGCGATGCGCTTGTGCAGGTGATGGGCGACTGGGCCAAGGGCGAATTCAACGCCGCCAAGAAGACCCCGGGCACCGACTTCCTGTGCTACCGCTTCCCGGGCACCGACGGCAGCGTGGTCTACAACTCCGACATGTTCGGCATGTTCGACGTTCCGGAGGACCGCAAGGCCGCCCAGGTCGCCTTGGCCACCGCCACTTTGTCGAAGAGCTTCCAGTCGGCTTTCAACGTCGTCAAGGGCTCGGTCCCGGCCCGCACCGACGTGCCCGACACCGACTTCGACGCTTGCGGCAAGAAGGGCATCGCCGACCTGAAGGCCGCCAACGAAGGCGGCAAGCTGTTCGGTTCGCTGGCGCAAGGCTATGGCGCGCCGCCGGCCGTTGCCAATGCCTACAAGGACGTCGTCTCGAAATTCGTCCACGGCCAGATCAAGACCTCGGACGAGGCCGTGACCCAATTGGTCAACGCAATCGAAGACGCCAAATAAGAACCGGCATGAAAGGACCTTCCCCGCTCCGGTGGGGAAGGTTCCACCAAGCCAGGATGGTCGACTTCTGGTCGGAATGGCGCCGGCGATCAACCAACACGCCCCGTCTCGACGGGGCTATCCTTCCCCGCCTGGCGGTGAAGGGACCCGCGAGGGAGGAGCCCATGACAACGGTCGCGACCCAGATCAAGCTGACGCCGGAGCATAATGCGCGCCCGGGCGCGTCGGTGCGTTCGCGCCTGCAGGACGCGCTGCCGAAGATCGTACTGGCGCCAAGCTTTGCGATCACCATCGTCTTCGTCTACGGCTTCATCCTGTGGACGGTCTATCTGTCCTTCACCAACTCCAAGACCTTCCCGTCCTATGCGCTGACTGGGCCGCGTGCCTATCAGCGGCTATGGCGCTGGACCTTCGAGAGCGACCCGCCGTCGAGCTGGTACACGTCGATCACCAATATGGGCATTTTCGGCTTTCTCTACATCTTCATCTGCCTGGCGCTCGGCCTCTTCCTGGCCATCCTGCTCGACCAGAAGATCCGTGGCGAAGGCATGTTGCGGCCGATCTATCTCTACCCGATGGCGCTATCCTTCATCGTCACCGGCGTCGCCTGGAAATGGTTCCTCGATCCCGGCCTCGGCCTGGAGCAGACGCTGCATCAATGGGGCTGGACGAGCTTCCATTTCGACTGGATCAAGAACAAGGATTTCGTCATCTACACCGTGGTGATCGCCGGCGTCTGGCAGGCCTCGGGCTTCATCATGGCGATGTTCCTCGCCGGTCTGCGCGGCATCGACGGCGAGATCATGAAGGCGGCGCAGATCGACGGCGCCACCACGTTCCAGCTCTATCGCCGGATCGTTATCCCGCTGTTGCGGCCCATCTTCCTGTCGGCCTTCATCGTGCTCGCTCACCTCGCCATCAAGTCCTACGACCTGGTCGTAGCACTGACCAGCGGCGGGCCGGGCGGCTCGGCCTGGCTGCCGTCGAACTTCATGTACGAGTACACTTTCAAGCGCAACGAAATGGCCGTCGGCTCGGCCAGCGCCGTGATCATGCTGATGACCATCACCGCGATCATCGTGCCCTATCTCTATTCCGAGCTCAGGGAGCGGCCGCGATGAGCGTCATTGCCACGCCCACTCGCCAGAGCACTGGCGGCATCAGCGCCAGGACCATCAACCGCATCGTCATCTACGGCCTGCTGGCGCTGTTCGCGCTGTTCTACCTGATGCCGCTGTTCGTCATGCTGGTGACCTCGTTCAAGACCATGGACGAGATCCAGAACGGCAACATGCTGGCGCTGCCGCAGGCACCGACCTTCGAGCCGTGGCTGAAGGCGTGGGGCGAGACCTGCGTCGGCCTGACCTGCGCCGGCATCAAGGGCTATTTCTGGAATTCCATCAAGATGGTGGTTCCGGCGGTGCTGATCTCGACGCTGCTCGGCGCGCTCAACGGCTATGTCCTGACCAAATGGCGCTTCCGCGGCCACACGCTGGTCTTCGGACTGATGCTGTTTGCCTGCTTCATTCCGTTCCAGTCGGTGCTGTTGCCGATGGCGACGATCCTCGGCAGCCTCGGCCGTTTCGGCGTGACGCTGCGAAACGCTACGGGATTTTCATTCGGCTTGGGCAATCCGACGGTCAATCTGGTCTTTGTTCACGTCGTCTACGGGCTCGGCTTCACCACCTTGTTCTTCCGCAATTATTACGAGGCGTTCCCGACCGAACTGGTCAAGGCGGCACAGGTCGACGGAGCCAGCTTCTTCCAGATTTTCCGGCGCATCATGCTGCCGAATTCGATGCCGATCTTCGTCGTCACCGTCATCTACCAGTTCACCAACATCTGGAACGACTTCCTGTTCGCCTCGGCCTATGCCGGCACCGGCGACGCGATGCCGATGACCGTGGCGCTGAACAACGTCGTCAACACCTCGACCGGTGTCGTCGAATACAACGTCAACATGGCGGCGGCGATGATCGCCGCACTGCCGACCCTTCTCGTCTATGTGGTCGCTGGCCGCTATTTCGTGCGCGGCCTGATGGCCGGCGCCGTCAAAGGATAATCGAATGGCTTTTCTCGAAATTGATGGGCTGAGGAAGCGGTTCGGATCGGTCGAGATCCTGAAGGGCATCGACGTTGATCTCGAAAAGGGCGGCTTCCTCGTGCTGGTCGGCCCGTCCGGCTGCGGCAAGTCGACCTTGCTCAACACCATCGCCGGCCTGGAAAGCATCACCGAAGGCGAAATCCGTGTCGACGGACGCACGATCAACGATCTCCACCCCTCGAAGCGCGACATCGCCATGGTGTTCCAGAGCTATGCGCTCTATCCGAACATGACCGTCGCGGGAAACATTGCCTTCGGCATGGAGATGCGCGGCGTGCCGGCCCACGAGCGCCAGAAGGCGATCGACAAGGTGGCGAAGGTGCTGCAGATCGGCCATCTCCTGCAGCGCAAGCCGAGCCAGCTTTCCGGCGGCCAGCGTCAGCGCGTCGCCATGGGCCGGGCGCTGGTGCGCGACCCCAAGCTCTTTCTCTTCGACGAGCCGCTCTCCAATCTCGACGCCAAGCTGCGCGTCGACATGCGCATCGAGATCAAGCGGCTGCACGCAACCACCGGCACCACGATCGTCTACGTCACCCACGACCAGATCGAAGCGATGACGCTGGCCACCAAGATCGCGGTGATGCGCGACGGCGAGGTGCAGCAATTCGGCACGCCTGCCGAAATCTACAACAACCCGACCAACCTGTTCGTCGCCGACTTCATGGGCTCGCCGGCGATGAACCTGATCCCGGCGACGATCGGCGGCAATGGCAATGCGCTTTCCGTGGTGCTGCAGCGCGAGGCGCGCGAGCCGATCTCGCTGCCGCTGGCCGATGCGCCGACTGGTCTGTCGGCATTCCACGACAAGCCGATCATTTTTGGCGTCCGTCCCGAGGCCCTGACCGATCCTGAAGGAGCCGAACACAACGCATCGAACATCGCCACCGCCGACTGCCACATCGAGGTTGTGGAACCGGCCGGCTCCGACACCTTCGCCGTCACCAATCTCGGCGGCAAGGCGGTGGTGGCGCGTCTGCGCGCCGACGCCAACATCCAGCCGGGCACGGTCACGCCGCTCGCCTTCAACCTGACCAAGGCGGTGTTCTTCGATCCGGCGACCGAGAACCGCATCCTCTGACAGCCATGACAAACCCGGACATCGTCATTATCGGCTCCGGCATCGGCGGCGCCACGATCGCTTCCGGCCTTGCCGGCAGTGGCGCCTCGATCCTGATGCTGGAGCGCGGCGAACCGCTGCCGGCGACGCCGCACACGCGCGACACGCGCGCCATCTTCGTCGACGGCCACTACCGGCCGAAGGAGATGTGGCGCGAGGCCGGGGGTGCTGCGTTCAATCCCGGCAATTATTACTATGTCGGCGGCAATTCGAAATTCTATGGCGCGGTGCTGATCCGCTACCGCAGGGAAGACTTTTCCGTCATGGAACACTATGGCGGCGTCTCGCCGGCCTGGCCGTTCTCCTATGAGGAATTCGAGCCCTGGTATTCCAGGGCCGAGCAGCTTTTTCGCGTGCGCGGCGCACTCGGCGAAGACCCGACCGAACCGTTCCACTCGATCCCCTACCCCTTCGGGCCGGTGCCGGACGAGCCGCCGATCGCCCGCGCCCGCGCCGAACTCATGGGCCTCGGCCTGCATCCGGCATCGCTGCCGCTCGGCGTCGACATCGATGCCTGGCTAAAGGACGGCAAGACAGGCTGGGACGCGTTTCCCAACACCGGGACCGGCAAGGTCGACGCCCAATCGGGGCCGCTGACAGCGGCACTTGCCGACCGGAACATCAGGCTCGAGACCGGTGCTCATGTCGAATACCTCGAAGCCTCACCGGATGCCACGACGATCGCAGCCGTTCACTATCGCCAGGACGGCATACTGAAGAAAGTGACGCCGAAACTGGTCATCCTCTCGGCCGGAGCGGTCAATTCCGCCGCCATCCTGCTGCGTTCGCCGTCCCCGAACGGAAACGGCCTTTCCAACCGCTCCGACCAGGTCGGCCGCAACTTCATGAACCACAATTCGAGCGCCATGCTGGCGATCGATCCGCGCCGCAGGAACACCTCCGTCTACCAGAAGACGCTGATGCTCAACGACTACTATCTATCCGACGGCAAGGGCGGCAAGCCGCTCGGCAACGTCCAGCTTCTCGGCAAGATCGACGGTCATATCCTGAGGGCCAACGTCAAGCTTGCACCCAAATTCGCGCTGGACTTCATGGCCGGCCACGCCGTCGACTGGTACCTGATGTGCGAGGACCTGCCGGACCCCGAAAGCCGCATCATGGTCGACGGCAAGGACATCGTCATGCAGTGGCGGCGCTCCAACATGCAGTCGCTCGACGGGCTGACCAAGGTGATGCGCGAGAACTTCCGCGCCTGCGGCTATCCGATCGTCCTGTCGCGGCCTTTCGACAAGCGCACGCCGTCGCACCAGTGCGGCACGGTCAAGATGGGCGACGATCCGGCAACCTCGCCGCTCGACCCGTTCTGCCGCTCGTTCGACCACAAGAACCTGTTTGTCGTCGACGCTGGCTTCCTGCCGAACTCGGCCGCAGTCAATCCGGCGCTGTCGATCGCCGCACAAGCGCTGCGCGTCACCGACCACATCCGCAAGAGCGAGCTTGTCCTATGATCGGTCTGCGCCGCCCCTCATCCGCCTGCCGGCACCTTCTCCCCGTGAACGGGGAGAAGCCCGCTGGCCGCAACCTCGGCGCCTTTTTTGCAACGCTGGCGATTGGCGAAGCAGGCGATGAAGGCGTCCTTCTCCCCGTCACTATACGGGGAGAAGTGCCCGGCAGGGCGATGAGGGGCGGCGCTGACGTCCAAAGGAACATCTTCACATGAGCCGTCCGGCAGCCATCATCACCGGCGGCGCGCGCGGCATCGGCCTTGCCTGCGCCGAGGCGCTGGCCGATGCCGGCTTCGATGTCCTTGTCGTGGACCTTGCCGAAAAAGCCGGCGACGGGGTTGCCGCTGACATCACCGCCCGCGGCGCGAAATTCGCCTACCATTGCGGCGACATTGCCAACCTCGACGACCATGCCGCATTGGTCGATGCCGCGACGAGCGCCTTCGGCCGCATCGACTGCCTGGTCAACAATGCCGGCATCGGCGCCGTGGTACGTGGCGACCTGCTGGAATTGAAACCGGAAAACTTCGACCGGATCCTCGCCATCAACCTGCGCGGCACCGTCTTCCTCAGCCAGGCCGTTGCCAGGGCGATGCTTGCGGCGCCGGGTGATTTTCCAAAAACGATCATCACCATCACCTCGGTCAGCGCCGAAATGGCCTCGCCGGAACGTGCCGACTATTGCATCTCCAAGGCCGGGCTTTCGATGTGGGTGAAAACCTTGGCGCTACGCCTCGCCGCCGAAAATATCGGCGTGTTCGAGTTGCGGCCGGGCATCATCCGCACCGACATGACCGCAGGGGTAATGGCCAAATACGACGCGCTGATCGACGGCGGTCTGGTGCCGGCCAAGCGCTGGGGCGAAGCCGCCGATGTCGGTGCCGCGGTCGCGGCACTCGCCGGCGGCAAGCTCGGTTTTTCGACCGGCTCGATCATCAATGTCGACGGCGCGCTGTCGGTGCCGAGGCTGTGAACAGGTGACGCCATGACCGACTACATCATCGTCGGCGCCGGCCCGGCCGGCTGCGTGCTGGCCAACCGGCTGAGCGAAGAGCCATCGAATTCAGTGCTGCTGCTCGAAGCGGGCGGCAAGGACTGGCACCCGCTGATCCACATGCCGGCCGGTTTCGCCAAGATGACCAAGGGCATCGCCGCCTGGGGCTGGTCGACCGTGTCGCAAAAGCACATGAAGGACCGCGTCTTCCGGTACACGCAGGCCAAGGTGATCGGCGGCGGCTCCTCCATCAACGCCCAGATCTACACACGCGGCAATGCCCGCGACTACGACGCCTGGGAGAAGGAAGAGGGCCTTGCCGGCTGGGGCTATCGCGACGTGCTGCCCTATTTCAAGCGGGCCGAGAACAACCAGCGCTACGCCGACGATTTTCACGGCGACCAGGGTCCGCTCGGCGTGTCGAACCCGATTGCGCCGCTGCCGATCTGCGAGGCTTATTTCCGCGCTGGGCAGGAGTTGGGCATTCCCTTCAATCCGGACTTCAACGGGGTAGCCCAGGAAGGCGTCGGTTATTACCAATTGACGCAGAAGGACGCGAGACGCTCCTCTGCCTCGGTCGCCTATCTCAGGCCGATCCGCGCGCGAAAAAACATGACCGTTAGGACGGATGTGCTGGTGACGCGCATCGTCATCGACAAGGGCCGCGCCACTGGCGTCGAGATCGTCGACAGGCCGGGCGGCGAGAAGAAAATCCTGCGCGCCGAGCGCGAAGTAATCGTCTCGTCCGGCGCCATCGGCTCGCCGAAGCTGCTGATGCAGTCGGGCATCGGCCCGGCCGACCATCTGAATTCGGTGGGCGTGACGCCGGTGCACGATCTGCCCGGCGTCGGTTCCAACCTGCAGGATCATCTCGACCTGTTCGTCATTGCCGAATGCACCGGCGACCACACCTACGACAACTACGCCAAGCTGCACCGGACGGTGTGGGCCGGCCTGCAATACCTGCTGTTGAAAAAAGGCCCGGTTGCCTCCAGCCTGTTCGAGACCGGCGGCTTCTGGTACGCCGACCCGACCGCCGCCTCGCCCGATATCCAGCTGCATCTCGGCCTCGGCTCCGGCATCGAGGCCGGTGTCGAAAAACTGAAAAATCCGGGCGTGACGCTGAACTCGGCCTTCCTGCGCCCTCGATCGCGCGGCACGGTGCGGCTGAACAGCGCCGACCCGGCCGACCACCCGCTGATCGACCCAAATTACTGGTCCGATCCCTACGATCGCGACATGTCGATCAAGGGGCTCAGGCTGGCGCGCGAGATCATGCGGCAGAAAGCGCTGGCCCCCTACGTGCTGCGCGAGGTGCTGCCGGGACCGGCACTCACCAGCGACGACGAGCTGTTCGACTATGCCTGCCGCAGTTCCAAGACCGACCACCACCCTGTCGGCACCTGCCGCATGGGCCATGATGCGATGAGCGTGGTGACGCCGGATCTCAGGCTGCGTGGTATCGAGGGCTTGCGCGTCTGCGACGCTTCGGTGATGCCGCGCATCCCCTCCTCCAACACCAATGCGCCAACCATCATGGTCGGCGAAAAGGGCGCCGATCTGATCCTTGGCCGCGACCCGCTGCCGCCGGCCGTGTTTTCCACCAACCAAGCGGCATGAGATTCCAAGAATGATCAGGCACTGTGTTTTCGCTCGATTCCGCAATGACGTCACCGACGACGAGCGCGCGGCAATCCATGCCGATCTTGAGGCGCTGCGGTCGGTGATCGACGGCATGGCCAAGGTCGAATTCAGCGCCAACACCAGCCCAGAGCCGTTCGCGCCGGCTTCACGCACGGCTTCACCATCGACTTCAGCGATGCCGCCGCACGCGACGCCTATCTGGTGCATGAGGCCCACAGCCGAGCCGGCGCTCGGCTGGTCGCGGCGCTTGAAGGCGGAACCGACGGGCTGATGGTGTTCGACCTCGAGATAGGCGCTTAATGCATGTCGCGCAAAAGTGTGCAGCGGTTTTGCGTTAACGACATGCATAAAACAACAATCTAAAGCGCGTCGCGTGAGGTCGGTCGAACGCGACGCGCTTTAGCCTATCCGAGCCTCAGCGCGACGACGCCGGCAACAATGCTGAGCACGGCGGCACCCCGCCAGGCGGTCATCTTCTCGCCGAGCGCAAACACCGAGATCATCATGGCGAACAGGATCGAGGTTTCGCGCAGCGCCGCGACCGAGGCGATCGGCGCCTTGGTCATCGCCCACATCACGATCCAGTAGGCAGCGCCGCTGAGCACGCCGGTGTACACGCCCGCCTTCCAGTCTCGCGCCAGCACCGGCAAAGCCTTCGGTCCGAGGAATATCAGGCACAGCACCAGCGCCCACAGCGCATCGCAGACGAACAGCCATGCGGCATAGCTCGACGCCGTCGCGGCCAGCCGCGCGCCGCTGCCGTCGGACAGCGTATAGCCGGCGATGAAGATCGAGGTGCCAAGCGCAAAGCCGACGGCACGCAGGTTCAGCCTCTCCAGATGTGCGCCGCCGCGAAACGACAGCACCAGCGTCCCGGCCGACAAGAGAACAATGCCGAGAATGGCGAGCGGCGCCGGAACTTCAGCGACGACCACAATGCCGCCAAGTGCAGCCAGCAGCGGTGCCGTGCCGCGCGCCAGCGGATAGGTCTGGGCGAAATCGCCGGCCTTGTAGGCGCCTATCAGGAACGTCCTGTAACCCATGTGGAAGATCACCGAGGCGATGATGTACGGCCACACTTCCGCTTTCGGCACCTCGACGAAAGGCAGCGCCAGAAGCGCCACGGCGCCCATGCCGAGCGTCATCAGCGTGATCGACAAAAAGCGGTCGAGATGAACCTTGACCAGCGCGTTCCAGATCGCGTGCATGGCGGCGGCGGCAAGCACCGCGAAGAAGACGAACAAGGTCATCGGCGGCTCATGCGCCTTCGGCCCCCGTCGCGAACGGCGTTTCCAGGTCGATGTCGACCCGCAGCGGAAAATGGTCGGAGGCGATTTCGCCGATATCGGCACTGGCCGAGCGCACCCGTCCCGCCAACATCCCGCCGACGAAGCAGTGGTCGAGCCGTCGCTTTGCCAGCCTGCCGTTGATGGTCTTCACATGGGTATGGAAATCCGCCGTCGGTTCGCTGGCGACGGCGGCGGCATCGACAAAACCGTTGAGATAGGCAGCATTGCGATGGTACGGCGTGCTGCCGACGATGCGCCGGTACTCGGCGCTGCCCGGCTCCATGTTGAAATCGCCCATCCAGATCGCCGCCAGCGGGTTTTCCGGCTCCGGCTCGCTATTGCTCCAGTTGCGGACGGGCTCATCGTCGGCGCCGCTCCACGGGCCGCCGTCGGACGGCGCGCGGCGATGCTCGGCGAGCAGATAGTCGATCTGCTCCAGCCGCTCTTCGGCGGCGATATGCGCCAGATGCAGCGATAGCACCCGCACCGGACCGGCAGGGGTGTGGATCATGCATTCCAGCGCTGCGTTGCGGGTGTTGAGCGGACGCACGGTGCGGCGCAGCGGCAGCGTGTGCAGGCGCGACCAGACGATCGGCAGCCTGGACAGGAGCATGGTGCCGAATTGCCGCCGCCGGTTGACGATGCGGCCGTCACGCCGCTCGCTGGCGTCCATGTCGAAGGCCGGCCCATAAACCCAATAATGTTCGGGCAGCAGTCGCGAAAGAAGTTCCGGCTGGTCGTCCTCGTTGCTGCGCAGCCAGTGCCGTTCCACCTCCTGCAAGGCGATGATGTCGGCGCCGGCGACGATCTTGGCGCAGCGCGAGAGATCGTAGCGACCGTCGCCGCCGAACCCGTACTGGATGTTGTAGCTGACCAGCTTCATTGCTTATCCGGCTCAATTCCCTGAAAGCAGTAGCCGTTGGGCTGATCGGCTGCAATGTGCAGCCGGATGCAGAGCGCTTGGGCCAGATAGCGCAGCTAGGTCGTCAACGGCTGGAAACGTCCCGGCGGAGAGGCGGCCAGTTCCGACCAGTCGATTTCCTCCTCCAGGCGATGATATGCTTCGTCGCCGATCGTTCCGTCGATGCGCAATTGCTCCAGCGCGTCACGCTGGCTCTTGATGGCATAGAGGCGCAACCTGTCGTACTCGGTGGCAGCCTGGGCGTCCTCCGGGTTTTCAGCGATCGTGCGCTGCGCGGCAAATTGCTCGCGGACCACGGCCGCGGCATTCGATGTCTTGCCGCTCAACACGTCCAGCGCGGCCTGCATGATGGCGACGCGCGCCTGCGCGACTTCGCGGTCGACAATTTCGTCCGGGTCGAGACGAAGCAGGCGCAGCAGCGGCTTCAGGCTGATGCCTTGCAGCACCAGGGTGCCGAGGACGACCGAGAAAGCGGCGAGCACGATTGGGTCGCGGCCGGGAAAGTCAGCTGGCAAGGCAAATGCTGCCGCAAGCGTGACCAACCCGCGCATGCCGCACCAGCCGATCAGCACGCCGCCGCGAAATGACGGCGCCTCGGCCTGCCGTTCCGCGTCACCGAAGCTGGCGAGCCACCTCATGATCGCGCCGCATCCCAGCACCCAGACGAGACGCGAGACGATGACGACAGCCAGCACGGCTGCGGCAAAGACAAACGCTTCGACCTGCCCCTGCTCGGCAAGCCGACCGACGATCGATCGCGCCTGAAGTCCCATCAGGACGAAGGCAAGCACGTTGAGCACGAACACCGCCGTCTCCCAGACCGAGTAGGAGCTGACGCGATTTCTGGCCGGCATGCGGCGCGGCGCGGTGCGCGCGATGGTCATGGCATAGACGACGATCGTAATGATGGCGGAGAGCCCGATCCTGTCGGCCAGGATCCAGACGCCGAATGTTCCGGCAAATTGCACCACCGTGCCACTTGCCGGATCTCTGATGCGGCTGAGGGTGACGAGAGACAGCCGGCCGAGCACGTAACCAGAGGCAAGGCTGCCGACCGTCGACAGCAAGATCATCGGAACCGCGCTGCTCAGCAGGATAGAGCCGGCAGCTGCCGAAACCGCCATGCGGTAGATCAGCAGTGCGGTGGCGTCGTTGAGCAGGCTTTCGCCTTGCAGGATCGCGGTGACGCGGTGCGGCACCTTGAACTGTCCAAGCACGGCCGACGCCGCCACGGCATCGGGCGGCGCCACGATCGCGCCAAGGGCAATAGCCGCAGCGATCGGCAGGCCTGCCATTGTCCATCCGACGAGCGCGACGGTCGCAGTGGTGAAAACGACGGCGCCAAGCGCCAGCAGGATGAGCGGCAGCCTGTAGCGATTAAGATCGCGCAGCGACGTGTCGTACGCCGCGTCGAGAAGCACCGGCGCGATGAACAGGGCGAGCGCCAGCTCGGGATCGATCTCGATGGTCGGCGCAAACGGCAGAAAGGCGATGCCCGCGCCTGCCAACGCCAGCAACGAGGGATAAGGAATCTGCAGACGCCGCGACAACGCCGTCAGCGCGACGGCGATCAGCAGGAGAATAAGGGTCAGCTCGAAAAGCGCCATGCCTCATCGTAGCGGCGAAGCCGGGCGATTGGCAGGCAAAAAAACGGCGACGGCTTTGGCTGGTGAATGGTGAATGGTGAATGGTGAATGGTCGCTTGCAGAGAAATCTCGGCGCGTAAAGCGCCTTCTTGCTATTCACTATTCACCATTCACTCCGCCCCTAATGCAGCACAAGCATGTCGCCCGACGAAAACGAAATCTCGGCCTTCTCGCCGACAGCGGGCGGCGGCGAGGCCGGGCTGTTGAACGTGTCGAGCGACACCGTGCTGCCGCCGATGCCGACGCGAACCCGGATGACCGAGCCGAGGAAATGCACTTCGGTGATCTCGCCCGAAAGACTGGAGTCGCGGCCGGGATGGCGGCCGAGCGAAATCGCCTCGGGCCGCAGGGCCAACGACAGCGTGTCGCCGGACTTGGAGCCGTTTAGCTTTCCCCGCAGCGAGACCTCTTGCGAATTGACGCGCACCTTGCCCGAGGCTGCATCGGTGACGGTGCCTTCGAGCACGTTCAGCGTGCCGACGAAATTGGCGACGAACTTGGTCGCCGGCCGGTTGTAGATCTCGAACGGCGTGCCGACCTGCTCGGCCTTGCCGCCATACATGACGGCGATGCGGTCGGAGATCGACAGCGCCTCTTCCTGGTCGTGGGTGACGAAGATGGTGGTGATGCCGAGCCTCTTCTGGATCGAGCGGATTTCCTCGCGCAGCGACACGCGCACCTTGGCGTCGAGCGCCGACAACGGCTCGTCGAGCAGCAGCAGCTTCGGCTTTGGCGCAATCGCCCGCGCCAGCGCGATGCGCTGCTGCTGGCCGCCGGAGAGCTGATAGGGATAGCGGTCGCCCATCTGCGGCAGCTTGATGAGGTCGAGCATCTCGGCAACGCGCCTGTCGGCATCGGCCTTGGGGATGCCGGCGACCTTCAGCCCGAAGCCGATGTTTTGCGCCACGGTCAGGTTGGGAAACAGCGCATAGGCCTGGAACACCATGCCGACATTGCGCTGGTTGGGTTTGAGCCGGGTGATATCCTTGCCGGCGACGACGATCTTGCCGGCGCTCGGCTCCTCGAAGCCGGCGACCATACGCAGCACCGTCGTCTTGCCGCAGCCCGATGGCCCGAGGAAGGAGACGAATTCGCCCGGCTCGACGTCGAGGTTGAAATCCTGGACGACGGTGGTGGCGCCGAAGGATTTTCGCACATGCTGGATGGAGAGGAATGGCTCGGCCATGGCTTTTTTTCTTTCGGTCAGTACTTTTCGGTCAGTTTGGCCGGTTCGCCGATCGCGGCGCAAAACGCGACAGGATCTGGATCAGCGACATGCACGCCCAGGTAATGGCGAAGGCGATGATGGCAAGTGCCGCCGGCTCATAGGCGCGATTGGCGCCGATGTTCTGCAGGTAGGGACCGAAGGCCGGCCGATTGAGCAGACTGGCCATGGTGAATTCGCCGAGGACGATAGCGAAGGTAAGGAAGGCGCCCGACAATACCGCGATCAGCACATTGGGCAGAATGACACGGGCGATGATCGTGCCCCAGCCGGCGCCGAGGATCTGCGCCGCTTCCGTCAGCGTGCGCACGTCGATAGTGCGAAGCCCGGTGTCGACGGCGCGGTACATATAGGGCAGCGCCAGCGTCGCATAGCCGATGACCAGCAAGGCGTTGGTGCCCGTGTCGCTCGCCAGGAACGGCAGCGGCGAGTTCGATCCGTACATTCTGATGTAGCCGAAGACGATGACGATGGCGGGGATGACCAGCGGCAGCAGAGTGATGAACTCGACGACCGGTCTCAGTTGCGGCAGCCGTAGCCGGATCCAGTAGGCGGTGGGCACAACAATGAGCACGCCGAGGATGATGGTGAAGATGGCGGCAAGCACCGAATAGCCGAAGGTCGCCTGGAAGCGGGGGTCGCCTAGCACGACCTCGTAGGCGTCGAAGGAATAGACCCCGCGCCGCATGCGCATCGAGAATTCCACGGTCGCGATCAGCGGAATGAAGAAATAGGCCGCACCCAGCGCGAAGACGAGCCAGGCCCAGAAACGTCCGCTCTTCATTTGAGCCACCTTTCGCTGCGCGTCCGGAACCAGATGTAGAAGACGTTGGCGAGGCCGGTGATGACGATCATGCCGAAGGCAATGGCATAGCCGAGATGCGGGTTGTGCAGCACGTCGCCGCGGATCTGTGCGTAAAGCACGATGGGAATTATGTTGAGCGACGAGCCGGTCAGCGCATAGGCGGTGGCGATAGCGCCGAAGGCGTTGGCAAACAGCAGGATGACGGTGCCGAGAAAACTCGGCCATATCACTGGGATGACGACCATGCGCCAGTATTGCGCCGTGGTGGCGCCAAGCGTCGCGGCCGCCTCGCCCCATTCCTTCTTCAGTCCGTCGATCGCCGGCGTGATGATGACCACCATCAGCGGGATCTGGAAATAGACATAGGTCAGCGTCAGGCCCCAGAACGACAGGATGTTGAAGCCGTGGGCGTAAATGTTGAGGCCGAACACGGTGTTCAGGATCACCGTCGCGAGGCCGAGCCGGCCGAGCGTAGCGAGGAACGCAAAGGCCAGCGGCACGCCGGCGAAATTCGAAGCCACGCCGGAAAAGGTCAGCGTCGCCGAACGTATCCAGTTCGGCAGGCCGCCGCGCACGAGGGCAATGGCAATGGCCAGACCGGCAAATGCCCCGATGAGCGACGAAGCGAGGCTGATCTTGATCGAGATCCAGTAGGCGGCAAGGATAGTGGGCAGCCTGCAGTTTCCGTCGACCCAGGAGATCCAGGAATTATATTGGCACTGTATGTAGTTCGACAGATTGGGTGGGTCGAAGATACCGACAATGTTGTCGAAGGTGAACGTGCCGGCAGCGTTCTGGAAGGCGCCAAGCACCAGATAGAGTGTGGGCAGGACCAGGAACATGATGGCGAAGATGAAGAACGGCGCCACGCCCAGCCATTGCGTCGGCAGCCGAAACGCGCGCGCCTCGCTGGGCGGCGCCGTCTTCCCGGCAATCGCGTGATCGGAAAGCGAGAGATCGGTCATGCGCCGGCTACCGTCTTATCGCATCGGCCCGAAAATCGAACTCGATTTTCGGAAAGCACGATGCGGAAACTTGAGTTCTGGAGCGTACTTTGTGCGTCCGACGCACGTCGCTCTAGCGAGAATACCGGGCGGCGGTGAAGCCGCCCGGCGGTTTTCAACCTTACTGAACGTTGGCGCCGACGACGGCGTCCCAGTTCTTGGTGATGACTTCCTTGGCCTTGCCCTGCTCATCGAGCGACGGGAACACCGCGGCCTCATAGGATGCGGCCGGCGGCAGCTTGGCCATCACGTCCTCCGGGATTTTGCCGTTCTTGGCGAGATCGTTGAAGCGGATCGGGTGGCAATAGCCCTTCAGCCAGCCGATCTGGCCTTCGTCGGAATAGAGATATTCCAGCCAGAGCTTGGCAGCGTTCGGATGCGGCGCGTAGGCGCTGATCGCCTGCACGTAGACGCCCGCGACGACACCGGTCTTCGGCACAACGACGTCGACCGGCGGATTGCCTTTCAGCGTGTCGCGGCCGGCAAGCGCGTTGTAGTCCCAGTTGATCAGGATCGGTGTCTGACCCTGTGCAAGCGTCGCCGGCTTGCCGATGACCGGCACGAAATTGCCGGCGGCATTGAGCTTCTTGAAGAACTCGAGGCCGGCAGTACCTGCGGCTTCACCGGCCGCGGCGCCGCTTGAAAGACCAGCGGCGTAGACCGCCTGGATTGCCTGATTCGAGGCGCGTGGATCACCGGCGAGCGCGACGGCGTTGGCGTATTCCGGCTTAAGAAGATCGGCCCAATCAGTCGGCACTTCCTTGACCAGATCCTTGTTCACCATCATCGCCAGCACGCCGTAATAGTCGCCGGTCCAGTAGCCTTCGGGATCCTTGGCGCTGTCGGGGATCGTGTCCCAGGTCGACACCTTGTAGGGTTGGATCAGGCCGTCGGCCTTGGCGGTCGGGCCGAAGGACAGGCCGACGTCGATGACGTCGGGCGCCTGCGGGCCCTTATTGTCCTTGTTGGCCTTGATCGCCTCGATCTCGTCTCCGGAGCCGGCATCGGGGTTGAGCTCGTTGACGGTGATTTCCGGATATTTCGCCTTGAAGCCGGCGATCACCGCGCCATAGCCGCACCAGTCATGCGGCAGCGCGATGGTGGTGAGTTGGCCTTCCGCCTTGGCGGCGGCGACCAGTTCATCCATTGACTGCGCCGACGAGATGGCAGAGGTCGCCATCAGGGCGACGGCCGTAAGGGAAAGTACTTTTCCCGTGAATTTGAACATGTGTTCTCTCCGTTGAACTGACGCCGTTGGACGCCTGCGATGCGGTATCGTTTTCGTGTGACAGCCCGATGAATGGTTTGTGAAAGCGATGCCCTGCAGTACGAAAAAGTAAACTCTTTTTAACCGGCTGTAGCAATCGCCTCGCAACTATTTTTCCGGCTAACGAGTTTCCGTCTTACCTTTCATCTTTCCCCCTTTCTTTGCCCTCAATTTCCCGGATCAGTTTCCGGCGCGAATACTGTGTCAGGCGGTGCCGGCAATGGCATTTTCGAGCAGCGTCAGCGCCGCCTTCCTGGTCAGCTTGACAGGGTTGCCGCCGGCGGTCGGATCGACCACTGCCATGTCGGCGATCAGGCCCTTGCGCTTCTTGTCCATGTCGAGCCCCTTGATCAGGCCCGGCAGCGCGTGCGGCACCTCCAATTCCTTGCGCAGCTTGATGACGGTCTTGGCGAAACCGTCGAAGCCGCCCTTGATGCCGCAATAAGCCGCGAGCCGGGCGATGCGCGCCTCGATGGCGTCGCGGTTGAAGGTCAGCACATAAGGCATGAACACGGCGTTGGTCATGCCGTGATGGGTGTCGTAAAGCGCGCCGATCGGATGCGACAGCGAGTGGATGGCGCCCAGCCCCTTCTGGAAGGCGGCAGCGCCCATCGCGGCCGCACTCATCATGTGGGCGCGGGCGACGAGATCCTTGCCGTTGGCGAAGGCCTTCGGCAGGTTCTCGAAGACGAGCCGCACGCCTTCGACGGCGATGCCGTCGGCCATCGGATGATAGCCCGGCGCGCAATAGGCTTCGAGGCAATGGGTGAGCGCATCCATGCCGGTGCCGGCGGTGATGAAGCCGGGCATGCCGACCGACAGTTCCGGATCGGCGATGACGATGGCCGGCAAAAGTTTCGGATGGAAGATCACCTTCTTGGTGTGGGTCGCTTCATTGGTGATGACGCCGGCGCGGCCGACCTCCGAGCCGGTGCCGGCCGTGGTCGGCACGGCGATGATCGGTGCGATCGCGTCGGAGTTGGCGCGCGTCCACCAGTCCCCGATATCCTCGAAATCCCAGACCGGCCGCGTCTGGCCGGCCTGGAAGGCGATCAGCTTGCCGAGGTCGAGCGCCGAGCCGCCGCCGAAGGCGATGACGCCGTCATGCTTGCCCTTCTTGAACACCGCAATGCCGGCGGTCAGGTTGGAGTCCACCGGGTTCGGCTTGACCTCGGAAAATACGCCATAGGGTACCTTGGCATCGTCGAGGATCTTCAACGTCGAAGCGACGACCGGAAGTTTGGCCAGCCCCGGATCGGTGACGAAGAGCGGCCGCTTGATGCCGGTGGCTTCAAGCACATCAGGCAATTCCTTGATACGCCCCGCGCCGAAGCGCACGGTTGTCGGATAGTTCCATTTGGAAATCAATTTTGTCATTTCTGTCTTTCAAAAAAATCAGATGGCTTCACGCAGATGATATGACTTCGGCCTCGTCAGATTGTCGTAGCCGATGGCCGACAGCGCCGCACCCTTGCCGGTGTCCTTGACGCCGGTCCAGACCAGCGCCGGATCGAGATAGTCGCAGCGGTTCATGAACACGGTGCCGGTCTCGACGCGATCACCGATCGCCGCCGCATGCTCGGTGTCGCGCGTCCAGATCGAGGCCGTCAGCCCGTAGGGGCTGTCGTTCATCAGCGCGATCGCCTCTTCGTCGTTGCGCACCTTCATGATGCCGACGATCGGCCCAAAGCTCTCCTCACGCATGACGCTCATCTGGTGATCGACCCCGGTCAGCACTTCCGGCGCCAGATAGGGCGAGCCTTGCTCGTCATTGGCCACCCTCATGTTGATATGCGCCCTGGCACCCTTGCGCAGCGCCTCGGCCTTCTGCTCGCGGATCAGGTCGGCAAAGCGCGCCTGTGCCATCGGCCCCATTGTCGTCGCCTGGTCGAGCGGGTTGCCGACGACGTAGTTCCTGGTTTCGGCGATGAACCCTTCGACGAATTCGTCATAGACCTTCTCGTGGACATAGACGCGCTCGATGCCGCAGCAGCACTGGCCGGAATTGTAGAAGGCGCCGTCGACCAGGTTGGCGACGGCATGGTCCATCTTGGCATCGGCCAGGACATAGGCCGGATCCTTGCCGCCGAGTTCAAGGCCGAGCGTCATGAAGGTGCCCGCTGCGGCCTTTTCGATGGCGCGGCCGCCGGCAACCGAGCCGGTGAAATTGACATGGTCGATCTTGCCCGAGCCGAGCAGTTTTTCGGTCTGCGCATGGTTCATGACGAGGTTCTGGAACAGACCCTTGGGCAGGCCTGCCTTGTCGAACGCCTGTTGAAAACGTTCGCCGACCAGCAGCGTCTGCGCCGCATGCTTGAGGATGACGACGCTGCCGGCCATCAGCGCCGGCACGATGGTGTTGACGGCGGTGAGATAGGGATAGTTCCACGGCGCGATCACCAGGACCACGCCGAGCGGCACCTTCTTCACATAGCGGCGAAACCCGTCCTTCGGATTGGAGGCCATCACCGGCTTGAGTGCCGCTTCGGCGATCTCGACCATGTAGCTGGTGCGTTCCCTGACGCCGCCGAACTCGCCGCCATAGCGCACCGGGCGGCCCATCTGCCAGGCGATCTCCGGCACGATCTCGTCGGTCATGGCGACCAGCGCTTCCAGCATGGCAAGCATGTACTTGCCGCGCTCGACGATCGGCGTCTCAGCCCATTTCTCCTGCGCCGCCTTGGCCCGCTCGACCGCCGCATTGATCGCCTGGTCCGTGGCCACAGGCCGCTCGGCATAGATCGAACCATCGACGGGAGATTTTATCTTGACCGTTTCGGTCATTCCTTGGGTCCTCGCAATTTACGACAATCTCAGTTTTGAGCCGCCCGCCCGTCCGGCAGCAAAGCTGAACGGCGACGCTGGCGTAGTTTAGTACCGCTCAAACCCCCTGTGCAGTTCCCAATCGGTAATGCGGCGGTCGTATTCGAACTGCTCCCAGTGCGCCGTATGGACATAATGCTCGAGCACGCCGTCGCCGAGCGCCTGCTTCAGCATCTCCGATTTTGCCAGCGTCTCGGTGGCGTCACGCAAGGTCTTCGGAATTTCCGGCAGCTGCGACGCTTGATAGGCATCGCCGACGAAGGGTTTTTGCAGTTCAAGCTTTTCGTCGATGCCGGCCAGGCCGGCCGCGATCAGCGCGGCGAAGGCGAGATAGGGGTTGAGATCGGCGCCGCCGATGCGGCATTCCATGCGGATGCCCTTGGTGCCCTCGCCGCACAGGCGGAAACCGGCGGTGCGGTTGTCCTCGCTCCACATGATCTTGGTCGGCGCGAAGGTGCCGGCCTGGAAGCGCTTGTAGGAGTTGACGTAGGGCGCCAGGAACCAGGTGAATTCCCTGGCATATTTGAGCTGGCCCGCCGCCCATTGCTGGCCGAGCGTCGACAGTGTCCATTCGGCCTTTCTGTCGTAAAAAAGCGGCGTCTCGCCGTCGGCGCTCCATAGCGAATTGTGGATGTGGCTGGAATTGCCGGCCAGCCCGTAATTGTACTTGGCCATGAACGAGATCGCCTTGCCTTCGGACTCGGCGATTTCCTTGGCGCCGTTCTTCAGGATGACGTGGCGGTCGGCCATCTCGAGCGCCTCGGCATAGCGGACATTGATTTCTTCCTGGCCCGGACCCCACTCGCCCTTGGAGTTCTCGATGGGAATGCCGGCCGCCTGCATCTCGTTGCGCAGCCGGCGCATGACGCCTTCTTCCTTGGTCGTGATGCCGATCTGGTAGTCGCCGATATAGGGCGAGGCTGTGTCGAGGCCCTGCCAGTGCTTCTTGCGGGCGGAATCGTAGGTTTCGCTGAACAGATAGAATTCGAGCTCGGAGGCGAAATAGCCGAGATAGCCGCGTTCGCTCAGCCGCTTGACCTGCTTCTTCAGGATGGCGCGCGGCGAATGCGGCAGGTCGTCATGGGTGTGGTGGTCGAGCACGTCGCAGATCACCAGCGCCGTCTTTTCCAGCCATGGAATGCGCCGCAGCGTCGACAGGTCGGGCTTCATGACGAAGTCGCCGTAACCCTTCGACCAGCTCGCCGCCTTGTAGCCGGGCACCGGTTCCATATCGATGTCGGCGGCCAGGAGATAGTTGCAGCCATGCGTCTCGTCATGCGCGGAATCGACGAAATACTGCGCCAGGAACCGCTTTCCCGCCAGCCGCCCCTGCATGTCGACAATGCACGCCAGCACCGTATCGACCTCACCGCTGGAGACCGCCTTTTTCAACTGATCGAACGAGAAATTTCCGGCCATTCTTGCAAGCTCCGCCGCCTTTGTGGCGCTTCGAGAGTTCAACTCTGGACCCGGCCGCAGGAAGCGGCCGGGTGTTTCTTGAGGTCCGAGGCAGGTTAGGCTTTCTGCGCGTGCTCCAGCGCGAACTCTTCTTCCGGCGACAGGATCAGCTTGTGACGGCCGACCAGCCCGAAATAGACGATCGCGATGGCGAACCACAGCGCCACCCAGACCACGCCCTTGGTGAAGTTCGGGTCCTGAATCTGGTAGAGCAGGGTGACCACGCCGATGATGATCGTCAGCACGGCGCCCGGGACGCCGAGCGGGCTGCGATAGGGACGTTCCATGTTCGGCTGGTTCTGGCGCAGCAGGATGAAGGACACCGCCTGCAGGATGTAGGAGAACATCGCGCCGAACACCGCCATGTTCAGCAACACCGAGCCGATGAGCGAACCGGCCGTAGCGCCGCCCAGCGCGAACCACATGATCAGCATGATGCCGAAGCCGACGATGGCGCCCGCAAACATCGCCACATACGGCGTCTTGTACGATTTGTGGGTGACCGACAGCGCCGACGGGAAATAGCCGGCGCGGCTCAGCGAATAGACCTGGCGGCCCATGGCGAAGATGATGGTGTGGAAGCTTGCGATCAATCCAATCAGCGCGATGACGCCAAGCAGCACTGCGCCCGAGTCGCCATAAATCGCCCGGAACCCGTCAAGCAGAGGCTCGCCGGAAGTCGCGAGCTTGAACGAACCAACGCCGACGACCGACGGGTTGAGCAGCACGATCATGAAGGCCGAGACCATCAGCGTCAGCATGCCGGCGATAATACCGCGCGGCATGTCGCGCTTGGGATCGACCGATTCTTCCGCCGCCAGCGGAAGCTGCTCGATCGCCAGGAACAGCCAAACCGCAAAAGGCAACGTTGCCAGCACGCCCGAGAAACCGAACGGGAACATCGAGCCATTGCCTTCGGGAAGCTCCATCGCCGCTCCGTCCGGACCGACGCCGATGTTCAACGCCCAGCGCGAAAAGTCCATGCTCGGGATAGCGCTGATCCAGAAGACAATCAGCACGGCCAGCGACAGCAGCGTGACGATCAGCGTGACGCGGAAGGACAGCGCGACGCCGAAAATATTCAACGCCAGGAACAGCCCATAGGTCACCAGCCACCAGAGCGGCGGCCAGACGCTGGAGTCGGGAAAGGCGACCGACCAGATGCCTCCCATATAGGAGCCGATGAAGAAGGCGATGACGGCGGGCGTCACCACATACTCGACGTTTTCGCAAAGCCCGGTGATGAAGCCGCCCCACGGCCCCATCGCCGTCCGGGCGAAGGAGTAGGCAGCGCCGGTGTGCGGCAAAGCCGGGCTCATCTCGGCGATCGAGAAGACGAGGCCGACATACATGATGGCGATGATGATGCCGGCCACCAGCATGCCGCCCCAGCCGCCTGTCCCGAATCCGAAATTCCAGCCCGAAAAATGCCCGGATATGACGGCGCCGACGCCGAGCGCCCATAGATGCCAGACATTGGCGTGACGCACCAGTTGCCGGTCCTCGAAATAAGATTTGTCGCGCTTCGCGTATGCGACGCTGCCAACTTGCTTCGTATTACCGCCTGCCATTTGAAAGTCCCCTTCTTCTTGTCAGTTGACCGGTTCCACCGGATGGCCGAGCCCGCGCCGGCCAGATCCCTGGGATCCGGATGACGGCTCGAGATCGGAAAAAATCCCCGTGAGCAGATCCGCCCATTTTCGCTGCCCGGCTTCGTCGGATATTTCGTCATTGCGGATTTCGATCATCGCGCAGGGTAGGTCCCGCGGGCGCGCGTGCCGTTCCAGCGTGAAATAGACACGGTCGGCCGGCGAATAGGGTTGGTTGATGCCGACTGTGACGCCGGCGAGCCGCTGCAGCGCGGCGACGAGCGGCGCTGCCAGCCGACGATCCTCGTCATGGATGACGCCAATGTGCCAGGGCCGGCTCTTGCCGTTGTAGACCNGCGGCGCTGCCAGCCGACGATCCTCGTCATGGATGACGCCAATGTGCCAGGGCCGGCTCTTGCCGTTGTAGACCGGGTTGAAGGAATGGATTGAAACCAGCCGCGTCTCGAGCCCGCGCGCCAGCCTTGTATCGATGATGTCAGCGACCGCATCGTGAAAAGGTTGCCAGGACAGGGCGATGCGCGCGGCGCGCTGCTTTTGCGACAGGCCGGCATTGCCCGGAATGGTTGTGGTCTCGCTGACCGGCGGCACCAGATCGGGTGCGTCGAGCGGGCGGTTGCAGTCGATGACAAGCCGCGAAATGCGGGTCTCGACCAGCGTCGCGTCAAGCGCCGCGGCCATGCGGCGGGCCACCGGCAGCGCGCCGGGATCCCAGGCGATGTGGCGGGAAAGCTCTTCGGCAGCAAGGCCGAGCGTTCCGAATTCCGGCGGCAGGAAATTGGAGGCGTGGTCGCAGGTCAGCACGAAAGGGCTCGATCCGCCGGGGTTCGTCACCCCTACGGTTTCAGGCGATGCAAGGCTGGCGGGCCGTGCTGTCTCCATTATCCTGTCGTCCCCGGGGAGCGCTGTATCGTATGTTACGTATTTTGCCTCATTGCGTCCCTGTGGATGATTTCATACAGTTTGTCCGGCTTTGTCAAACGCGATTTCGGGTCAAATGCGATTTCGGCAAAACGGCCGGGCATGGGGAAAAGATGATTTCGAGCATTGCCGAACTGATCTCGGACCGCATCGGCACGATGCCGGCGGGCGAGCGCCGCGCAGCGCAGACGCTGATCGCCAGCTATCCGCTGATCGGCCTGAAGACGGTCGCCGAATTCTCAGCTGCCGCTGGCGTCTCCTCGCCGACGATCCTGCGTTTCGTCGCCCGCCTCGGCTTCCAGAACTACCCGGAATTCCAGTCGGCGCTGCAGGACGAACTGGCGGCGCAACTGCAGTCGCCGGCGTCGCGCACGCTCAACCCGCCATCGCCGAACGGCGGCGCGGTGTCGCCGATGCTGGAGGCGACGCTCGACAACATGCGCGAAACGTTCAGGCACCTGTCCGACAAACAGCTTGCCGACATCGTCGCAAAGCTTGCCGACCGACGCGGCAAAACCTTCCTGATCGGCGGCCGCTTCACCGATCCGCTGGCGCGCTACATGGCCGCCCACCTCGCCATCATCCAGCCCAACGTCTTTCACCTCGCCGGACAGGAAAGCGTCTGGCGCGATCGGCTGATCGACATGGGCAAGCGCGACGTGCTGGTGATCTTCGACATCAGGCGCTACCAGGACAGCCTGGTCCGCTTCGCCGAGACGGCACACCAGCGCGGCGTGCAGATCGTGCTGTTCACCGACCAGTGGCTGTCGCCAATCGCCCGCTTTGCCCGCCATGTCATCGCCGGGCGCACCGCCGTGCCCTCGGCCTGGGATTCTTCGGCGGCCCTTTTCGTCGTGGCCGAAACGCTGATCGGCGCCGTCACCCGGCAGCTCGAGGCCGACGGCGCCAAACGCATCCGCGAGTTGGAAAGCCTGCGGTAGGGAATAGGGACGCGGCCTGAACTCGACCGCATGATCACTTCCATGCCGGAGAAGGCGGCCAGCAGGCTGCAAACGCAAAACGGCCCGCGTGATGCGGGCCGTTTTTTATTTGGTTGCGGGGACAGGATTTGAACCTGTGACCTTCAGGTTATGAGCCTGACGAGCTACCGGGCTGCTCCACCCCGCGTCAACCAGACGGCGAATGCCGGCCGGGCAGCCCGGACTTTTTGTTTTGTCCGTCCTCGAGGCCTTCGGCCTTTGCGGGCGGACGGGGCGCTGCTCCACCCCGCGTCAACGTCAGAAGTAAGCCTTGGCTCACTGGAATCAAGCTTTCGCCAACTGAAAGGGCCGCTTGCGCGGCCCGAGTTCCCGATTGGCGGGCCTGTTTTGTAAGGAGAAGACTGGATTTTTTGCAACGTGCGTTTTGCAGACCTGGCAGCGACCTACTCTCCCGCGTCTTGAGACGAAGTACCATCAGCGCTGGAGCGTTTCACGGCCGAGTTCGGAATGGGATCGGGTGCAGCCGCTCCGCCATAACCACCAGGTCGGCAAAGCGCACGTTGCTCGAGAAGCTGT